>JAFEEK010000232.1 GCA_018241165.1 Pseudomonadota bacterium | reverse complement strand
GGCATCGCCGAAACCGCACGCATCTTTGCCGGCGTGGACGTGACCAAGCAGCCGATTCCGGTGTCGCCGACCGTGCACTACAACATGGGCGGAATTCCGACGAATTATCACGGCGAAGTGGTGCAAAAACGTGGCACCGACAACGATGCCGTCGTACCGGGGTTATTCGCCATCGGCGAGGCGGCGTGCGTATCCGTGCACGGCGGCAATCGCCTCGGCTCCAATTCGCTGCTCGACCTCGTCATCTTCGGGCGCGCCGCCGCGCACCGTTGCGGCGAGATCCTCAAGCCCGGCGCGGCGCACAAGGATTTGCCGTCATCGGCCTGCGACACCGCGCTGGCGCATTTCGACCGCGTCCGCTATGCGAAGGGTTCGATGCCGACCGCCGATCTGCGCGTGCGCATGCAGCGCGTCATGCAGCAGGACGCCGCCGTGTTCCGCACCGGCGAAACGCTCAAGCAGGGCTGCACCAATATTTCCGCAGCGTTCGACGCGTTCGCGGATGTGAAAGTCACAGACCGATCGCTGGTGTGGAATTCCGACCTGGTCGAATCGCTGGAGTTGCACAACCTGCTCGGGCAGGCCGTGGCGACGATGTACTCGGCCGAACAGCGCCACGAAAGCCGCGGCGCGCATGCGCGCGAGGACTTTCCGAACCGCGACGACGCAAACTGGATGAAGCACACATTGGTCGGCGTTGATGCCAAGGGCAAGGCGACGTTCGACTATCGCCCGGTGCACATGCAGCCGATGACGAACGAAGTGGAATCCGTGCCGCCGAAGGCGCGGGTGTACTGAAACGACGGAGAACGACGTGGCCGAGTTCACACTGCCGAAAAATTCAAAAGTCCGCAAAGGCAAGAAATACCCGGCCAAGGCGGGCGCGAAGAATGTGCGCACGTTCCGCATCTACCGCTGGAATCCGGACGATGCCGAAAACCCGCGCGTGGACGAGTACGAAGTCGATCTCGCCGCCTGCGGGCCGATGGTTCTGGACGCGCTGATCAAGATCAAGAACGAAGTCGACTCCACGCTCACGTTCCGGCGCTCCTGCCGTGAAGGCATCTGCGGTTCGTGCGCGATGAACATCGACGGCGGCAACACCCTGGCCTGCACCAAGGCGATCGGGGATTGCGAAGCGGGCGACGTCAAGATCTATCCGCTGCCGCACATGCCCGTGGTCAAGGACCTGGTGCCCGACATGACGCACTTTTATGCGCAGCATGCGTCGATCAAACCGTGGATCCGCACGCAGAGCGCGCCGCCACCGGATTCCGAGCGCCTGCAATCGGTCGAGGACCGCAAGAAACTCGATGGCCTTTACGAGTGCATCCTGTGCGCATGCTGCTCGACGGCCTGCCCGAGCTACTGGTGGAATCCGGACAAGTACCTCGGACCGGCGATCCTGCTGCAGGCCTATCGCTGGATCGCCGACTCGCGCGACGAGGACACCGGCGCGCGCCTGGACGAACTCGAGGATCCTTTCAAGCTGTATCGCTGCCACACGATCATGAACTGCACCAACACCTGCCCGAAGGGGCTCAATCCGGCCAAGGCGATCGGTGAAATCAAGAAACTCCTGGTCGAACGCAAGGGGACCTGAACATGGATACGCGCCTGATGTGGTGGCCGGCCGTGGCGATGGCGGCGTTGACCTTTGTGGTCTGGCTGCGCATGTACTTCATGCGCGTGGGCGAGATGAAACGCGAGCGCGTCCATCCGCAGTCCGTCGCCTTGTCGGCGCAAATGGCCGAACGGCTGAAGGACACGCGCGCGGCGGACAACTTTCGCAACCTGTTCGAACTGCCGGTGCTGTTCTATCTGGCGCTCGCCGTCGCAGTGCAGACCGGACAGGTCACGGCGATCACCCTGGCTTTGGCCTGGGCTTTCGTCGCATTGCGCATCGCGCACAGCGCGATCCATTGCAGCTACAACAAGGTCATCCATCGCTTCTACGCCTATTTCCTTGGCGGTGTCGTGCTGTGGTTGTCGTGGGCGGTGCTGGCGTTCGGCCTGATGCGATGAATGTGGATGGCGCGCGCCTGCGCTGGCGCTGCCGCCGCGGCATGCGCGAGCTGGACCAGTTGCTGGGCTGGTGGCTGGACGTGCGTTACCCGTTGTCCGGCGATGTGGAAAAAGCGGCATTTTCCACTTTGCTGGATGAGCCCGATCCGCAATTGTGGGATTGGCTGAGCGATCGCGCCGTTCCCGAAAATCCAATGTGGCAGCGCATCGTCGATGAAATCCGCCACCGCGATCGCGTTTGACTACCGGATTTCGCGCTGGCTGACGCTTGCCATCGCCGTCGTTTCCCTGCTTGCCATCGTTTCGATTTTTTCGAGCGGCGCGCCGGTGTGGGCGAAAACCGGATTGAGCCTTGCTGCGGCTGGCTGGACGGGATGGGCCATCGGCCCTTTGCGGCGACCGCCGATCATGCGTGCGGCATGGCTGCCCGGCGGGCATTGGCGCGTGGTCGATGCGGATGGCCGCGAATTCGCCGCCGAACTCGTCGCTGGCGTCGCGCGCGGCGCGTGGATCGTGCTGAGCCTGCGCCGCAGCGACGGCAGAAGACTGGCGTTGACTC
The DNA here is from genome assembly GCA_018241165.1 of Pseudomonadota bacterium. Classification (GTDB taxonomy): domain Bacteria; phylum Pseudomonadota; class Gammaproteobacteria; order Xanthomonadales; family Rhodanobacteraceae; genus Rudaea. The sequence goes on along the minus strand of JAFEEK010000232.1, from coordinate 340 downwards.
TCGGGCCGGACAACGTCGATGCCGATGTGCGTAGGCGTTTGCGCGTGCGCCTGGCGAGTGCTGAATCACAGGCATAAAAAACCGGCCGCGGAGAGTGACGCGGCCGGTTCCCGAAACGTCGATATTTCAGCACTCGTCCTTGAGCACGAAAACTACGACGCAGCCATCCGTGGCCGCACGTTACATTCAAAAGCGGTATTCGGCATTGACCGAGATCAAGTCGGGGTTCGCACTGAACCCGGCCTTGTTGACCTTGTAGTAGTCGTAGTTCAGGCCAATGCTGACATTGTTGCTGAAGTCGTAGCCGAAGCCGGCGCCGGCGTAGTACTTCGTGCTGGTG
>JAFEEK010000231.1 GCA_018241165.1 Pseudomonadota bacterium | reverse complement strand
GGCAACACGATGAAGGCGGCGAGCAGCGGCCCGATGGATGACCCGAGATTTCCGCCGACCTGGAAGAACGACTGCGCGAATCCGTGGCGGCCGCCGGATGCCAGGCGCGCGATGCGCGAGGATTCCGGATGGAACACCGACGAGCCCGTACCGACCAATGCGGCCGCGAGCAGCAACGCGCCGAAGCTCGTCGCCACCGCAAGCAGCAACAAACCCGACAAGGTGAAACCCATGCCGATGGCCAGCGAATACGGCAGCGGCCGCTTGTCGGTGTACCAGCCCACCAGCGGCTGCAACAGCGACGCGGTGGTCTGGTAGGTGAGCGTGAGCAGGCCGATCTGGCCGAAGTCCAGCGCGTAATTCGTCTTGAGCAGCGGATAGATCGCCGGCAGCAGCGACTGGATCAGGTCGTTGAGGAAATGGCAGAAACTGATGGCGCCGAGCACCGTCAGTACCGTGGTGGAGGCGGCGCTGCGCAGCGCGGCCTGGTTGGCATTCATCGCGGCAATCCGGAAATCGGGATCGCGATTATCGCCGATCGCACGGTTCGGCGTACCATGCCCTCATGCACGACACGCGCCTGGACGCCATCCGCCACGGCCTGCACCTGCGCCGGCTGCATCCGGCCTACTTCGCCCTGGTCATGGCCACCAGCATCGTGTCGATCGCGTTGCGCGATGTCGGCCTTACCGCGATTCCGAATGCGTTGTTCGCCCTGAACGTGCTGATGTATCCGGCGCTGATCCTGATTTCGCTCACGCGCCTGATCGTCTATCCGCAGGAATGCGTGGCGGATCTGGCCGACCATCGGCGCGCGCAAGGCTATTTCACGTTCGTCGCCGCGACTGCCGTGATGGGACTGGAATGCCGACTTGTCGGTGCGTCGCCCGCGCTGGTCGTCGCGTTCTGGTGGCTCGCGTTTGTGGCATGGCTGGCGGTGATGTACGCGGTGTTCGCCACCTTGATCATCAAGCGCCGCAAGCCGCGCATCGAGCGCGGGCTCGACGGCGGCTGGCTGCTGTCGATCGTTGCCACGCAAGCAGTGGCGATCCTCGGCGCGGCGCTGGCCCCGCTCGTTCCCGCGCACGCCCATGTGCACTTGTTCCTCGCCCTGGTGCTGTGGCTGGTCGGCGGCATGCTCTACATCTGGATCATCTCGCTGATTTTCTATCGTTCCGTATTCTTTCGTCTGGCACCGTCCGAGCTGACGCCGCCGTACTGGATCAGCATGGGTGCGGTGGCGATCTCGACGCTGGCCGGCGTCTACCTGCTCGATTACGGTGCCGACCTGCGCGTGATACAGGCCGCGCACGATTTCATCGTCGGCTTCACCTTGCTGTTCTGGGCCACGGCGACGTGGTGGATTCCGCTGCTCGTGGTGCTCGAAGCGTGGCGGCATTTGTGGAAGCGCTATCCGCTCAGCTACGAGCCGCTGGATTGGGGCGCGGTGTTTCCGTTCGGCATGTACGCGACCTGCACCTGGAACCTGGCGCGTGCGCTTGACATGGATTTGCTGCGTCCGATCGCGGTGTTCTTCGCCTGGGCCGCGTTGATCCTGTGGCTGCTTACGTTCATCGGCTGGATCGTGGCGGACGCACCGGAATTGTGGCGTGCGACGTTCAGGAAAGTTCCGGACCACCATCGGACTTGATGCGACCGCGCCATTGAGCCAGCGCCGCGCGTGTACGTTCGCGGCCGATCTCGATGAGCTCCGGCGCGCGGTGGAATTCATAGAATGCGCAGGCCGTTCGCGGGATCGGTACCACCAGATCCGGCGGCTGCGCGGCAAGGCGATAGCGCGTGAGCGTGGATTGCACCGCGTCGAGCGAGCGCGCAAACGTTTCCAGCAGACCCGGATCGGTGTTCGCATCCGGTAGCGTGCCGCGCTCGTCGTCCGGCGCGGCATTGAGGTCCACGGCGATCGTGCAATCGGTCAAATCGCGCAGGGTCGGGGTGATCGGCACGGGATTGAGCAGGCCGCCATCGACCAGCACACGGCCTTCGTAATGATGCGGACGGAACACGGTGGGAATCGCGATCGAGGCGCGGATCGCGTCGAACAGCGGGCCGCGCGTAAACCACACTTCGCGCTGGGCGATGATGTCCACGGCCACGGCGGTGTAGGGAATCGGCAGGTTCTCGATGGCGACATCGCCGATCAGTTCGCGCAACCGGCCGATGATGCGGTCGCCCTTGATCAGGCCGCCGCGGAACGTCCAGTCGAGCAGGCGCAGCACGTCGAACTTCTGCAAGCCGCGCGCCCAGTCGCGATAGGCATCGAGCTGGCCGGCCGCGTAGATGCCGCCGACCAGCGCACCCATCGAGGCGCCGGCCACGCTGCGGATTTCGAAACCCTGCGCGAGCAATTCCTCGATCGCGCCGATGTGCGCATAGCCGCGCGCGCCGCCGGAGCCGAGGACGAGGGAAACGGTTTTTGCGTGCGCGTTCATTTGTACGCGCCAAGCGCCAATTGCAGCATGATCTTCATTTCTTCGCGCAAGCTGACCGGCGCGACGACTTCGGCATCCGCGCCGTAGCGCAGCACGTCCATCAGCAATTCGCGCGAATTCGAATACGGCACTTTCAACTCGTAGCGCCCATCGGGCAGGCGCGTGCCTTGCTGTTGCGAATGCCAATGCTCGTCGGCGACCCAGCGCGCGGCATGCGCGGAAAAGCGGATCGTCGCCGTGGCCTTGGGCGCGCCGGAGAAAATCCCGTAGCTGGACGCAAGATGTGCGTTCAATTCCGCCTCGCCATGATCTTCGGCGGTTGCGTCCAGCACACTGGCGCGACCAATGCGGTCGAGCGCGAAACTGCGCAGCGCGTCGCGGCCATGATCCCAGGCATCCAGGTACCAGTTGTCGCGGTAGTGGGTCAGGCGCTGCGGAGACACGGTGCGTGACGTCGCCTCGTTCGTCGAACGCGCGCGGTAATCGAACTTCAGGCGCTTGCGCCCGAGCACCGCACCGGCCACATGGCGGAACGTCGCCTCGTCCACGCGCCGTGTGCCCGAGCCGATGACGCGGATGCGCTCGATGGGAAAACTCTGTCCGTCGGTCTGGTTCGACAGCAGCCGATCGATGCGCGCGCGGAACGGCGCAAGCGTCGTGGCGAGGAAGCCCGGGCCGGTGCGCCCGACCAGCTCGTTGAGCGCGAGCAGGGCCTGCAATTCCTCGCTGGTCAGCCACAGGCCGGGCAGCTCGAAGCGTTCGGCCTCGTCCGCGTTGTAGCGGAACGCGGCCTCGTCGCCCTCGCTGTCGATCGGCGCGCCGAGCGCGTCGCGCAGAAAGGCGATATCGCGATACGCGGTCGCGCGCGAACACCCCAGCTCATCGAGGATTTTGGCCAGCGGCACCGGATAGCGCGCGGATTTCAGGATCCGGTGCAGGGTCAGGATTCGCTCATATCTGTCCATATGCTTATGGTAAGCCATGCACGGTGCCCAGCGGCGCATCCGTTATCATGCGCGCATGCCGCACAAGCACCTGAAACTCAATGAGCCCGTCGGCGACGAGGTCAAGACGACCACGTGCTACATGTGTGCCTGCCGCTGCGGCATCAAAGTGCACCTGAAGAGCGGCCGCGTGCGCTATATCCAGGGCAACCCGGCACATCCGGTCAACAAGGGCGTGCTGTGCGCGAAAGGTTCGGCCGGGATCATGCAGCACTATTCGCCGGCGCGGCTGCGCAAACCGCTGCTGCGCGTGGGCGAGCGCGGCAAGGGAGAGTTCCGCGAGATCGAATGGGACGAGGCGCTGGCGCTGGCGACGAAGTGGCTGGGCGACATCCGCGCGCGCAATCCGGACGAACTTGCGTTCTTCACCGGCCGCGACCAGTCGCAGGCGCTGACCGGCTGGTGGGCGCAACAGTTCGGCACCATCAACTACGCCGCGCATGGCGGCTTCTGCTCGGTCAATATGGCCGCAGCAGGCATGTACACATTGGGCGGTTCGTTCTGGGAATTCGGCGAGCCGGATTGGGAACACACGAAGTACCTGATGCTGTGGGGCGTGGCCGAGGATCACGATTCCAACCCGATCAAACTCGGACTCGG
>JAFEEK010000230.1 GCA_018241165.1 Pseudomonadota bacterium | reverse complement strand
CGAAGAAAGCTGCAAAAAAGAAACCCGCGAAGAAGGCCGCCAAGAAGACCGTGAAGGCCAAGGCCGCCAAGAAGACCGCACGCAAGACCGCGAAGAAGAAGTAAGACTTCGCACCTTGTAACCACTTGCAATACCAGGCTCCTTGCACGGCTGATGGAACAGCCTGGGCCGACCGGATGAGGAACCAGCATCCGGAAGTGTCGTGACATCGGGCGCAAGCCCGGCGCCACAACAGGAAATGCCAAAGCAATAACTTTCAGCAGTACGGTTCACTCTCCCTGTGACTTGCCCAGCGCAGGGAGAGTCCTTACCTCCGCATCCCCTCCCTTTCCGAAGACCCTTGCGTGCTGTCGTGGCAGCGTGACGCAGTCGGATGTTCGTGCCTGCCCCTTGCGTAGAATGCGTTGGCAACGGAGGGACCTGCGATGCGCAACGTGCTCGGATTCGGACTTTGGCTTTGGTCGGTGGCCGTCGCGGCAGCGGCGGTGAACGTCACGGTCGATCTGACCGCGAACGTGCATCCGTTCAGCCCGCTGATTTTCGGCGTCGCCTACGGTGATGCGTCGCGCAACGCGCAGATGGGCTACACCGTGGATCGCTGGGGTGGAAATTCGACCACGCGCTACAACTGGCAGACGGATTTTCACAACACGGCGAACGACTATTATTTCGAAAACATCCCGGATTGCACGGCACCGACCTGCGCCGGCACGCCGCCTGCCGGCAATTCCGCCGATACGTTCGTGCACGGCGCGCTTGGCGCGGGCGCGCAGCCGCTGCTGACGATTCCGACCATCGGCTGGACTCCGCGCCCGGACAGTGCGAAGCAGCATCCCTACACGGTCGGCTTTTCGGTGGCGAAGTACGGCGCACAACAGTCGGTCGATCCGTGGGACACCAACGCCGGCAACGGCCATCACGCCAACGGCACGGCAATTACCGGCAACGATCCGGCGGATACGTCGGTGGTCGCGCCGCCGTCGTTCGAACAAGGCTGGATCGCGCATCTGCAATCCGCGTTCGGCACTGCGGCGAACGGCGGCGTGAAGCTTTACACGCTGGACAACGAAGTGATGCTGTGGAATTCCACCCATCGCGACGTGCATCCTGCGCCGGCGACGTACGACGAAATCTGGAGCAAGACCGTCGCCTACGCGGGCGCAATCAAGCAGCAAGAGCCCGGTGCGCTGGTGACCGGACCGGTGACGTGGGGCTACTGCGATCTGTTCGGCTCGGCCGCGGACAATTGCGTGGATGGCAGCGATCGCCAGAATCACGGCAAGCTGCCGTTCGTCGCGTGGTACCTGCAACAGGTGTGCGCGTATCAGGCCCAGCATGGCATCCGCCTCGTCGACTATCTGGATCTGCACTGGTATCCGCAGGACCCGAACGGCGCGGCCGGCTCCATCTACGGCGGCAGCGAAGACGCGGCGACGGTCGCGCGCCGCCTGAACTCGCTAAAGGAACTCTACGACCCGACCTGGGTGTCGCAAGCGTGGATCGCCGATTTGGGCAATGCCGACGCGAACCACTACTCCATCCCCGATCTCATTCCGCGCGTGCGCGCCTGGATCGGCCAGTATTGCCCTGCCACCAAACTCGCGATCACCGAATATTCCTGGGACAGTACCGATCAGAGCGGCGACGGTGCTGTCGCGCAGGCCGAGGCGCTGGCGATCTTCGCGCGGGAGGGCGTGGACATGGCCACGCGCTGGATTGCACCGGCTGCCGGCACGAACGCCGAGAAGGGCTTTTCGATCTTCCTGAACTATGACGGAGCGGGATCGAAAGTGCAGGGCGACAGTGTCGGTGCGACCAGCGCCAATGTCGACCAGATCGGCGCCTACGCCTTCCACGGCAATGCCCGCACGCTTGTGTTGCTGACCAACAAGGACGGCGTCGCCCATGATGTGTCAGTGACGTTCAATGCGGCTCACGTGGCGGCGTGGAAGCTTTACGGTTTCACCGGCGCGACCGCGCTTGCGCAAACCGGCAGCGGCAACGTGAACGGCACGTCGCTGGCCTTGGCCGCGCTGCCGGCGCTATCGGCCAGTTTGCTCGTGGTGCCGGACAATGACGAAATTTTCAAAGACGGTTTCCAGTAGCGCATCGGGCCAACCGAGGGGGACTGGGCCCGACGAGTATTTGCGACGGCCGTCGCAGTGCGTTACCTTTGCGCCTGCCGCGCTATGGCCGTGTCAGGGGCCGAGGTGCCCGATGACGCGGTTGGCCAGAAAGTTGCAGGCGAAAGGGCGCGGTTCCTTTATCTTTCAGCGGACGTTGCGATCATGGCCGACAAAAACCCCAACACGTTTCCTGCAACTTCCGGCGTGGTCCGGTTTCTGGCGCTTGCCATCCCGGGCCTGATCCTCGCCGCTTGCGGAGGCAGCGCGCCGCCGCCGGCCGCTCCGGCGAAGCCGGCAGCACCCGCCACTGCGGCGGCAACGCCGGCCGCAGCGGGAGCCGCAGCAACTCCTGCGCCCGCCCCGGAAATGACCGAGGACCAGTTGCTCAAGGCGGCCAATGCCGCGTTCGGCGAGAAACGTTATGTCGCGCCGCAAGGCAACAACGCGGTGGAGTACTACTTGCAAGTTCTCGCCAAGGATCCGAAAAACCACATTGCCGAATCGGCATTGCGCGAAATGTTCCCGTTCGCGACTGGCGCGGTCGAGCAGGAAATCAATGGCGGCAATCTGGACGAGGCATCACGCGTCATCGATGAATTGGCCAAGTTCGATCCGAGCAACTACACGCTGACCATCCTGCGCGGCAAGCTGGATGCGAAGAAAAAACAGGCCGATCACGACCAGCAGGTCGCCGCGGCTGCGGCAACTGCGGCCGCCGCCAAGGCCGCAGCCGATCAAAAGGCGGCGCAAGCCGCCGCTACCCCGACTGCGGCCGCTGCACCGCCGCCAGCCGAGAAGCCCACGCCCGCACCGGTCGAAAAGCCCGTCGCAGTCGCTCCCGCACCCGCGCCGGTTGCTGCCGCACCCGCGCCGGCGCCCGTGACGAGTCCCGCGCAATTGCTCAAGGCGGTGCCGCCGACGTACCCGACCGATGCATTCCGTTCCGGCCGCGAAGGTTGGGTGGAAGTGGAGTTCACGATTACCGCAGATGGCACGGTAACCAATGCCAAGGTCGCCAATGCCCAGCCGAATCGCGTCTTCAACCAGGCCGCGTTGGAAGCCGTGCGGCGCTGGACGTTCAAGCCGCGCATGGTCGATGGCAGGCCAGCCGAAGAACAGGCCACGCGCCGGATCGAATTCAAACTCAACAAATGAACGCTGCGTGCCGCGGCGATACGGTGCCACGCCGCGGCACCGGACCGGTCAATCGCGCAGCAGAGCCTGCCTGACTTCCGCCAATACGCGCCGCGACTGCGGCGCCCAGGCTTCGACCTGATTGAGCGCGAGCAATCGTTTCACGGCTGGCGCATGGTCGTGTGCGTTCAGGTGCTTGGGCAAGATACCGCTGGCGTCGGCAAGCAGCAGCAGTGCCAGTCCGTGGGAGTCGTCCGCGTGTGCGGCGGATTGGAGCAGTTGCAGCGCTTCGTTGCGGGCCTGCACCGAGCGCAGTGGATAACGCAAGCACTTGCGCAGGCGCCAGTCGCGAAACTCGATGCGGTGCACCAGGTCGCGACGGAACAGCGCATCCAGGATCTTCGGCGGCAACGGGGCCATGCTGCGCGTGATCAGGTCCATGGCTTCGGCGACGGTTGCATTCTTCCCGGCCAGCAGTTCCATCGCCTCGCTGAGCAGTGGATGATTCAGCGGCATCTGCGAATCAGCCCGCAGGCGCCCATCGTGAAGGTGCACGCGTTCGCGCACGGCCAGATCGACCAGAATCGCGGCAGCAACCAGTACACCGGCATCCTGCTCGCGGCGCGGCCACGACAGCGTTCCGGTGCGCGGATCGCAGGCAACAAGAAAGAAGTGTTCGGCGATCAACATCCTGATCCCCGCTGTCGACTACTGAGCACCCCTGCTGGCTACAGTGTGACGCGAAGGTCGCAAGGATTCCAGTCCCGCCCAGTCCACGGCGTGCAGGCCGAGGTAGCGGTCCAGCAGCATCGGCATCAGGCCGCTGGGAAGGGCGCATTCGCAGTTCCACAGCATTACCGCGCCGAAGCGGTATTTGGGGAAGAACGCGATCATCGAACGATAGCCTTGTACCGCGCCGGCGTGGAAGATCAGGGTTTGCCCGGCATAGTCGTAGACGCGCCAACCCAACGCGTACTGGGCATCATCCAGGCGCGCGCGCCGCCATGGCGTGGCGCGGCGCTCACTCGGGGTTTCGACCAGCGGCGTATGCACCGTGTCGAGAAGTTCCTGCGGCAGCACATCCGTGCGTCCGCCCATCTGGGCGATCAGCCATTGCGTCATGTCGCGGATCGAGGCGTTGACGCCGGCCGCGGCAGGCACGTGGTAATACGCTTCCTTGATCGGAATCGGCGCCCAGCCGTGACCGCGGCGCGCGTGCGGTTGCGCCCAATCCTTGCTGGCTTCCAACGCGGCGCGGCCGTAGGTGGCGTCGTTCATCCCGAGCGGATGGAAAATCCGCTTCTCGACCTGATGGTAGAAAAAATCGCCACTGACCGCGTAGGCGATGTCGCCGATCAGGGCGAACGTGATGTTCTGGTAACCGTAGCAGTCGCCGACGTCGCAGGTCATCGGCACGTCGCGCAGCTTGTCGACCAGTTCTTCGTAGGGCTCTTCCTGTTCGAGCAGGCGGTCGTAGGTGTTGTGCGGCAGGCCGACGCGCTGGCTCAAGATGTCGCGCACGGTGAGCTTGTCGCTGGCCTCGATGTTCTTCAGCTCGAACGTGGGCAGCACGCCGGCCACGCGCGTGTTCCAGTCGAGCATGCCCTCGTCGACGAGCATGGCGGCCAGCGCGCTGGCGAATGCCTTGGACAGGGAAGCCAGGCGAAACGGCGAGTCCACCGTGATGCGTGCGCCGGTGCTCGCGTTCGCGTAACCGATGCCGCGTTGCAGTAGCACCTTGTCGTCCTTGACGATCGCGGCGGCCATGCCGGAAATCTGCCCGGAGGCATCGACCTGATCCATCCATTCGCCGAACTGCCGGGCGACGGCTTGCGGATTCGCGGAAACGTGCACGCCCTGATCGGCGTTGCGGTGAACCCACTTCTCGCGCACATCGCGCGCAGTGGCTTGCGTCGCATGCGCGACGAGCATGAGCAACGCCAGCGTTGCCGGCGTACGCAGGTGAAACATTCGATGAATCCCTCTTCCGGAACGTCCGCACGGCGGCGGATTCGGCCGTGCTATGCTTTTCGCACGGGGCGTCATGGTAACGCCAAATCGGAGCGCAAGTGTTATGGGTACGATAATCTTCCTGGTCGTCGT
>JAFEEK010000022.1 GCA_018241165.1 Pseudomonadota bacterium | reverse complement strand
ATACTTGGCGTTCGTGGACAGGGGTGTTCAATGAGCGTGTTGTTCGATCGATTGGCCAGCGCATTGCCGGAACGGCATGCTCCGCGGCGCAATTCGTTCGCCAGCGACGCCAGATCCGTGCGTCATTGGCTGGCGCAGTTGCCGTTGGCCAACCCGGGCGCCACTGCGCGCCTGCTGATGTCCGCGTTGCGCGAATTGAACCAGTTGCACATCGACCCGCAGCAGCGCATCGATGCGCTGGAATTGCTGCGCGAACCGATCGGCGAAATCGTCGCCACACTGGACAAGCAGGTGCTGGGCGACAGTTTCCCGCTGCCGCCGCTGAAGCAGCAGATCGGGCAACTGGCACAGGATTTCGAACACGAACTGGCGTTGGGATATTGCGCCGCGGTTTACGATCTTTGCGCTCCGGCGGGAGCCGTTCCTTTCTTGCGCGGCAAGGCCGTGGCGCTGGCATTGACGCGCGCCATGCGCCATCGCGGCGGTTTTCTCTACCAGGCTTACCTGCGCTATCACGCCCCGCCGGCCGGCGCATGGCAGAACCTGCACGATCTGTTCGGTTTTGCCGCCGCCGTCGGCGCGGTCGACCGGGCCGTGCCAGGTCGCGCCGGCACTACTACCAGCGTGCGCCTGGCCTACATCCAGGTCTTGCTGTTCGCGTTGTCGAATCCATACCGGTTTTCCCAGCGCGAGAACGGTGACATCCATGAACTCACGCGAATCTGGTCCACGCATTGCGAGTTGCGCGAAGGTCGGGCGCCGACAGGCGCGATTGCGATCCGCACCGGCGAAGACCATGGCCCGGGCTACATCGCCGCGGAACGCCATACTCCCGAGGCGGGTTCGTGGGCGCTGGAAATCAGCGGGTTGGTGCGTTTTCTTGAAGGCCATCTCGCCCTGTTGCCGCCCGGCACGCTCGTCACCCAGTTCGGCAGCCGTGAAGCGCCGGTTACGGTCGCCACGGAACTGGTCGTGCGCCTCATGCACGCATGGGAATCCGGCGCCGAACGCAGCCAGCCGCGCCTGCCCGCGGGCCACTCGCTCGAGTCGGTGGTGGGACTTCATGACCTGCACTTCGCGCTGGCCGGCAACGCAGATTTTGAGGCGTTCCTGATCAAGACACGGGGCGTGGCCATCACCCTGCACGAGAGCGATCGCGCGGCGGCATGGACAAACCCCGCGAGCGGTGGAAATGCTCGCATCCGGTGCATGCCGGCGCGGGTTGTCGATCAGAGCCTGGGCGGCTATCGGCTGGTCTGGGAAAAAACCGAGGGCATGCGCTTGCGCGTCGGCGAATTGCTTGGTCTGGCGCCGCTTTGCGATGACGACGAAACGCGCGACTGGATGGTCGGCGCGATCCGCTGGCTGCGGATCGAAGGCGAAGGCATGCAGGCTGGTGTCGCGTTGCTGGCACGGCGTGCGCAACCGGCCGCGGTGCGCAGCTTCGACGCGCACGGCGTACCGCGTGCCGCAATGCGCGCCATCGCGCTGGAAGACATGGGCAGCGGCGAGATGGCGGCGATCGTCGTGCCCGCGTTGTTCGAACGCGATGCCGGCGAGATCGAATTGACGCGGCCGGGCGACCCTTACAGTTGGCCGGCCGAGCCCATCATCGAGACCCTGCGCGGGCTACGCACCAGCGATGGCGGTGGCGGCTATTTGCGCATCGAACTGCTCGGCGGGGCAGGCGCGATCGAATCCGACGCACCGCAAGCGGCAAACGACGATTCGGGAATAGCGGCGTCCGTCCACGGTGATGGTGCTTGACGGTTTGGCGCCGAACGGGTCAACTGCACGCAGCAGGCAAGTTCTCGAAACCGTGATGACATCCGAAGACCAGATGGCGGCCCCGCGCATGCGCCGCGCAAGCGTGGGCGTAAGCGTTGGCGGCGTGCGCGTCGGCGGTGATGCGCCGATCGTCGTGCAGTCGATGACCAATACCGATACCGCCGATGTCGCCGCGACCGCCAAACAGGTCGCGGAACTGGCGCGTGCGGGATCCGAACTCGTGCGCATCACGGTCAACACGCCGGAAGCCGCTGCCGCCGTGCCGCGCATCCGCGAGCGCCTGGACATGATGGGCGTGGGCGTGCCGTTGATCGGCGATTTCCATTACAACGGCCACCAGCTGCTTGCCGCCGAACCGGCCTGCGCGCAGGCGTTGGCCAAGTACCGGATCAATCCCGGCAACGTCGGTTTCGGCAAGAAGCGCGATACCCAGTTCTCGACCATCATCGAGTTCGCCTTGAAGTACGCAAAGCCGGTGCGCATCGGCGTGAACTGGGGCTCGCTGGACCAGTCCATGCTGGCTGCGTTGATGGACGAGAACCACGCGCGAACCGTGCCTTGGGACGCCGCCCGCGTCGCGCGCGAAGCCTTGATCCGTTCGGCCTTGGATTCGGCGGCGCGTGCACAAGAAATTGGATTAGAAAAGAATCGTATCTTGTTGTCGTGCAAGGTTTCTGGTGTGCAGGAATTGATCGCCGTCTATCGCGACCTGGCGGTTCGCTGCGACTATGCATTGCATCTTGGACTGACCGAGGCGGGCATGGGATCCAAGGGCATCGTTGCCTCGACCGCCGCGCTGGCCGTGCTGCTGCAGGAAGGCATTGGCGACACGATTCGTATTTCGCTCACGCCAGAGCCGGGCGAGTCGCGCACGCGCGAGGTGATCGTGGCCCAGGAACTGTTGCAGACAATGGGCCTGCGCGCGTTCACGCCTCTGGTCACGGCCTGTCCGGGTTGCGGGCGCACCACGAGCACGCTGTTCCAGCAGATCGCCAAGACCGTGCAGGATCACGTCCGCACGAAGATGCCGGAGTGGCGCGTCAAGTACGACGGCGTCGAGAACCTCACGCTTGCGGTGATGGGCTGCGTGGTCAACGGGCCGGGCGAATCGCGCCATGCCGATATCGGCATCTCGTTGCCCGGCACCGGCGAAGCCCCGGCCGCGCCGGTTTTCATCGACGGCGAAAAAGCGATGACCCTGCGTGGCGCGAACATCGCGGCCGAATTCGTCGGCGTGATCGAGGACTACGTCGCACGCAAGTACGCGGCGCGGCACTGAGGCCATGGGCGCGGAACCCTTCATCGTCGCCATTCCCGCGCGTTACGCGTCCACGCGCCTGCCCGGCAAGGCGCTGCGGATGATCGCCGGCGAGCCGATGATCGCGCATGTCGCGCGGCGTGCGATTGCGGCCGGTGCGGCGCAGGTCGTGGTCGCCACCGACGATGCGCGCATCGCCGATGCCTTGGCTGATGCGCCAGTGCGCGTGGTCATGACCCGCGCCGATCACGCCTCGGGCAGCGACCGGCTGGCCGAGTGCGCCGAACAACTGCATTGGGCGAACGACGCCATCATCGTGAACCTGCAGGGCGACGAGCCGCTGGCGCCGCCCAGCGGAATCCGCGCCGTGGCCGAGTGCCTTGCGTCGAGCGAGGCGCCGCTGGCGACGCTGGCCACGCCGATCGAAAACGCGGGCGAGCTGTTCGATCCGAATTGCGTCAAGGTCGTGACCGGTCTCGACGGCAGTGCGCTGTACTTCTCGCGCGCGCCGGTGCCGTGGGCACGCGATGCGTTCACGCATAACCGCGACGCGCTGCCGCAAGGACATCCATTCCTGCGCCATATCGGCATCTACGCCTATCGCGCCGGATTCCTGCGTGCGTTCGCCGCGCTCGCGCCGACACCGATCGAGCGCGCCGAATCGCTCGAACAACTGCGCGCTTTGGAATATGGCCATCGCATCGCCGTGCGCCTTGCGCCCGAGCCGTTCCCGGGCGGTGTCGATACGCCGCAGGACCTGGCGCGGGTCGATGCCCTGCTGCGCAAGGCGCATAATGCAACCTGATCCGCAACTTCGCGCCACACATGAATGCCAGAATCGCCGCTCCTGAGCTGTCGCCCTCGCTGGACTGGGTAAACACCGATGCGCCGCCGACGTTGGCTGCGTTGCGCGGCCGCGTGACGGTACTCAATTTCTGGACCTTCGATTGCGTGAATTGCCGCAATGTCCTGCCCGACCTGCGCTACCTCGAGAACAAATACCACGACGGCCTGAGTGTCATCGGCGTGCACACGCCGAAATTCGAATACCAGCGCCGCGGCGAACCGGTGCTCAAGGCAGTCAACCGCAACCATATCCGCCATCCGGTGGCGAACGATCCGGACTATCTGATGTGGCAGGCGTACGGTGTGGATTCGTGGCCGACGCTGGCGGTAATCGATGCGCAAGGCCAACTCGCCGCCTTGTTGCCGGGCGAAGGCCGGCGTCAGGAAGCGGATACCCTGATCGCGCACCTGCTCGATGAGGCCGCGGCGCAGGACAGGCGTGTATACGAATCCGACGTTGCCGCGTTGCGCCCCGAGCCCGTCACGCCGCTGCGCTTTCCGTCGCGTCTGGTTGTGGGCGAATCCAGCCTGTGGATATCCGACAGCGGCCACAACCGCATTCTGGAATGCACGCACGACGGCCGCATCCAGCGCCAGTTCGGATCCGGCAATCCGGGTTATTGGGATGGCCGAGCGCGCGAAGCCGGGTTCAGCGATCCGCAGGGTCTGGCGCTGGGCAAGGATGTGCTGTTCGTTGCCGATACCGGCAACCACGCCGTGCGCCGCGTGCGACTGCTCAGTGGCGACGTGGATACCGT
>JAFEEK010000229.1 GCA_018241165.1 Pseudomonadota bacterium | reverse complement strand
TGATACAGCGTGGTTCCCGCCGTGAAAGCATTGCCGCGGCCCCAGTGATGCACCATGCGCGCGTCGATGCCGGTGAAGCGGAATTGTTCGTCCTGCAAGGTCGTTGTGGTCGGCGCGGCGCCGCGGTCCTGCGCGCGCGAGGCCTGGTCCTGATAGCCAGCCCATGCCTTCACGAACACTTGCGTGTCCTCATCCAGATGGCGTTCGTGCGAAAGGCTGAGTACATACCGCTGCGTCCACAACCGGTCGTAGGGCGTCGTGGTCAAGTCCGGATTCGCGGCATATTGCGCGGCGAACAGTTGGCCCGGGCTGCCGGTGTTCAGATCGTAGGCGTGGAAATCCAGCGCGGTGTACGAATCCTGGTCCGGCCGGTAGCCGATGTGCAGGTCGGCGCCGCTCAATTTCGCGTCGCCGTTGTCGCGCTGGCCGTCGGTCGTGCGGTAGTGCGCGTCGGCGAGGTAATCCCACTTGCCTTGCGTGCCGGAAACCTTGTTGAACGTGGCGAACAGGCCGTCGTTGCCAATGACGTTTTCGGTGTAGCCGGCCATCGGCAGCGGCGACGGTTTTGCGCTGACCAGGTTGATTGCCGGCGGCGGTTCCGGTCCATACAGCAGTGAGGATCCGCCGCGGATCATCTGCACCTGCGCAATCGTTTGCGGCAGCGGGAACACGTACAAGGTGGGGAAGCCGATCCAGTCGCCTTCCAGCGGAATGCCGTCCTGGAACACGCCTACGTATTCGGATTCCTGCGGATTGCCGATGCCGCGATACGACAGGTTCACCTGGCCGGGAATCTGCTCTTCGGCGACGTACAGGCCCGGCGTCTGCGCGAACACCGCGCGCGGATTGTTGCCGATGATGGTCGGCAGGTTGTCGAGGATGGTGATCGAGGTTTTCTTCGTGACCGTGATCTTCGGACCGTCGACCTCTTTCATGATGTGGTCGAGCTTGGGCTTGGCGTCGTCGGGCATGACGTAGCCCTTGACCTCGACCTTCTTCAGTTCCTGGGTCGGGGATGATTGATCATCGGCGGCAGCGGCGTATGCGCATGCGGTAGCCAGAGTGGCGCAGACAGCCAGCGCCAACAGGCGGTGGCGAGTGGTGTGATTCACGGTATTTTCCCGATTGGATGCAGATGCGGCGGGGATTTTCCGCGCTTGCCGGTGTCGCCGAGTAGTGCCGCAGGGACTAGGTCTCAGGTCGTAGCCGAAGATTCGGCCGGAGCATGCGTTTGCACGCGATTGCGCCCGCCGCGCTTGGCGTCGTACAGCGCATTGTCGGCATGGGCGAGCATGGTGGCGAGGTTGTAGCCGCAGGCTTGGGTGCTGGCCACGCCAAAACTGGCCGTGACCAGAATGTCGGGAGTGATTCCGTCGCGTGAGGCGGGGATGGCCTTGCGCATTTCCTCGGCGCGTTGCGTGGCAGCGGCGAGCGGGCAATCCGGCAGCAGGATCGCGAATTCCTCGCCGCCGAGTCGCCCGAACAGGTCGACCGAACGCAGGCGCTCCTGGCAGGCGGCAACCGCGCTTTGCAGGGCGGCATCGCCGGCGGCGTGGCCGTGCATGTCATTGACCGACTTGAAGTGGTCCAGGTCCATTGCCAGCAGGCTGGCCGGGCGGCCGTTGCTCGCACAGTAGCGCAAGGCGTCTTGCGCGGAATCGAAGAAGTGCTGGCGGTTGAAGATGCCGGTCAGGCTGTCGATGCGCGCCAGTTTCTGGAACTTGAGCTGCGAGCGCTTGGTACGGTATGCCCAGCCGCCGACGATGAGCAGCCCGCTGAACAACAGCAGCATGTAAAGCAGGCGCGCGCGCGACTTTTGCGCTTCGACCTGCTGTTTCAGTGTCAACACTTTGTTCGCGTCGTTGACGGATTCGAGTTGACGCTGGCTGTCGAGCACGCGCTGATGCACCATCTGAAAAGCCAGGGCGCGCGCGCTGATGTCGTTGAGATAGCCTTTGTCGGCAGCGGCATATTTTTCGTGATACGCCAGCGCGGCCTTGTCGTCGCCCTGTTTTTTGGCGACTTCGTAGAGCACGTTGTAAGCATTGGCGACGGATTTGGCATTGACTTGCGAATTGGCGCGGTCGATGGCGCTTCGCGCCGCGGTCCTGGCGCGATCGATATCGGCGACGGCAAAGTAAGCACGTGCAAGTGCCGAATCGAATTCGGAAATCGTGGTCGCCGAATTGCTTGCGAGCACTTCGGCTTCATGGGGTTCGAGCAGTTTCAATGCTTCGGCGCCTTGTCCTTGATCGACCAGGGAAATCGCAACGTCGATTCGAATCGAATTGGCGTACAGCAAATCGCCGAACCGTTCGCAGGCGTCGATGCCGCGACGGATTGCCGCATCGGTGGCGTGCAGTTTGGCGCTGTATTGCAGAATGTCGACTTGCGAACTCAGGGCGAAGCAGACCGAACGGTCGCTGTCATCATAGGCCAGCATTTGCTCGGTGTAGCTTAGTGCCAAGTCGTATTGCCCTGCGCTGCCGTATAGAGTGGCAGCTGTTCCCAGAATCAGGAAATGCGTGTTGTGATCTTCGATTTGCGGCAGGGATTCGAGCAGATCGCCGATCACGGTGTAGGCATCATCCAGATGCCCGGAGTTGACCTGATCGTAGACCAGGCTGATACGCGAACGCGCGCGCACGGTTGGATCGTGGGTGTGGGCAAGCAGGGCCTGGAACGCAGCCAACGCCTTTTCGTAGGCGCCACTGTAGCCCAGTTGCCATGCGTGGAAATACGCGAGCCAATCGCGCTGCTGGGTCGTCAAATTGTCGCTCAGTGCATCCAGTTGCTTGAGCAGGGTCAGATATTCATCGTTGTGCGTGTATTTGATCTGATCCGCGCGCTGCAAAAGCTGATCGATGTTTCCAGGCGCAGCGGTGCCAAGCGTGGCGAGCAGCGACAGCGCAATCACGAGAAAGCGCCCGACCCATCGGATCGGGCGCCATTTTGGAACGGGACGCGCCATCGTGGCCATCCAAATCCGGTGGATTATTATTTGCGCCTGGCCGGTGCCTTCTTCGCTGGTTTCTTGGCCGGTGCTTTTTTCACCGGCTTTTTCTTGGCTGGAGTTTTTTTCTTCGGAGGCGGGCTCGATTGGTTCTTGAGATACATGGTCTCACGCGCACCAAGTAAATCATTCAGCAACGAACGTTGCGGTTGCAGCAGAATGCTTTCAATTTCTTCGTCGCGCATGGTGCGCAGCACGCTCTCGCGGCTGGCGTGGCGCAGCGCGGCATTGCTGCCTACATTTTCGAGAAAACCGATTACGTTCGACATGGGTTCCCCTTATCTGGTGGATTCGGCAATATATGCGATTCCGGCCGCATTCCCGACTCGAAGGCAGGATCGCCCGCCGATAGTGCAACAAACCCGATTCACGGGCAATGCGCAAAGAACGGCCGCAGCCATCAGGCGCCGGAAGCGGCCTTGGGCTGATGCCGCACCACGCGGTTGCGGCCGGCATGCTTGGCCGCGTACATGGCGTTGTCGGCTGCCGCAATCAGCGTCGTGAGGTTGTAGCCGCAGGCGCGGGTGGCGGCGACGCCGAAACTGGCCGTGACCAGCACGTCCGAGAGCGGATCGTAGCGCTGGATCCCGGCGATCGCCTTGCGCATTTCCTCGGCGCGCTGGCTGGCCGGCATCTCGGCGCAGTCGGGCAGCAGGATGGCGAATTCCTCGCCGCCAAGGCGGCCGAAGATATCGACCGAACGCAAGCGTTCCTGGCAGGCGGCGACGACGCGGCGCAATGCGGCATCGCCGGCGGCGTGGCCGTGCATGTCGTTGACCGCCTTGAAATGATCCAGGTCGATGACGATCAGGCTGGCCTCGCGCGAGGACTTGGCGCTGTAGCGCAGCGCATCCTGCGCGGCTTCGAAGAAATGCTGGCGATTGAAAATCCCGGTCAGGCCGTCGCGCCGTGCCAGTTTCTGGAACTTCAGTTGCGAGCGCTTGGTGCGCCAGGCCCAGCCGCCGATGATGACCATGCCGCACAGCAGGAGCAGGACATACAGCAGCCGCGTTTGCGCCTTTTGCGAATCCACCTGCTGGCGCAGCGCCAGCACCTGGTTCTTGTCGTTGGCAGCCTGAAGCTGGCGCTGGTTGTCGAGCACGCGCTGGTGCACCATCTGGTAGGCCAATGCGTGCGCATTGCGGTCGTTCGTATAGTCGGTCTTGGCGGCGTCGTATTTTTCGTGCCACGCCAAAGCGGCCTTGTCGTCGCCCTGACGCTTGGCGACCTGGTAAAGAAGGTCGTAGGTATCGGCCAGGAATTTGGGATACCCGCGCTTGGGGCCCAGATCGATGGCGCTTTGCGCGTACTCGCGGGCGTGGGCGATGTCGCCGGTCAGCAGGGCGGCGCGCGCCATGAAGGTACGGAACTGGCCGATCGCCGCTGGGTATTGCGTTGCGAGTTCCTGCGCGTCGCCGGCCTTGAGCAAACGCAGCGCCTTGCCGGCCTGGCCGCCATCCATCAGCACGCTGGCCTGCCAACCGAGGATGATGTTGGCCCACATCGGTTCGCCGATGCGCCGGCAAGCCTGGATGCCGCTGTCGATGGCGGGATCGTTTGCCGCCAGCTTGCCGAGTTTGTACAGCGCCTCTACTTTGAACGACATCGCCTTGCAGGCGGCGGCGGGGTCGGCGGAATCGTCCAGCCACAGGTCGGCATAGTGAATGGCGAGGTCGTATTGCCCGGCCTGGTTGTAGAGCAGGGCCGCGACGCCATAGCTGGTGTTTCGCGCTTCATGGTCCTGAACGTGCGACAGGGCATCGAGGAGCTTGCTCAGGTTCGAATAGGCGTCTTCGTATCGCGCCGCCAGCGCCTGCGAATTGAGCAGGGTAATCAGGGCGCGGGTGCGCACCGTCGCATCCTGCGTGCGGTCGATCACCGCCTGCAGCGTGGCGCCGGATGCGTCGAAATTGCCCGTGTAGCCCGCCTGCCAACCTTTGAGGTAATCCAGGAAATCGCGTTGCGCGGGCGTGAGCCGATCCGCTTCGGCGCCAACTTGCTTGAGCAGTGCCTGGAATTGCGTGTTGTCTGCGGTCTTGATGCCGTCCGCGCGTTTGAGCAATGCGCCAGGATCTTGGTCGGCCGCAAAAGCCCACGCGCCGGCCAGCAGCAGGATTGCCACAAACAAACGCACGGTCAGCAGCACCGGGCGAAAGCCGCAGAACACGGTCAAAGTCCGGATTCCGAAGCGAATCAGGATTACTTGCGTTTGGCCGGAGCCTTTTTCGCAGGCTTCTTGGCGGGCGCTTTCTTCGCCGGTTTCTTCTTTGCGGGCGCCTTGGCGGGTTTCTTCTTGGCCGGTTTCTTTTTCGGCGGAGTCACCTTGAGCAATGCGCAGTACATCGTTTCCCGCGGCGAGGCGACCGGATCGGCAACGGATCCTTGCTGCATCATCCGCAGCAGCGCTTCGCGGTTGGCGTGTCGCATCGCGGCGTTGCTGCCGGCCTGTTCCAGAAACCCGATGATGTTCGACATTGTCTTTCCCCTAATAGGTAGTTCGGATCGTTTGCGCCATTCCGGTCGCCGCGAAATCCTGACGCACCGGCGGATTTTCGTGTCGTCGAGATGCGAAACCGCACTGCGAAAACCGGTATCGTCGCAGAGCCTTTCTGCCGCCGTGTTGGCGCGCCGATATTGCACCCAAACCGCGTCCGCACGCAATTGGAAAAACGCCGCCTCGATCAGGGCTGCGAGCGCCTCGCGCGCATAGCCGCGCCCCCGTGCGGCGGGCAGCAGCATGAGTCCGGCCTCGGCGCCGCGTGCGTCCCACGCTGCCGG
>JAFEEK010000228.1 GCA_018241165.1 Pseudomonadota bacterium | reverse complement strand
GCGCGGCAGGGTCCGAAACGGATCCAAAAGCCCGGCAACGGGCAACGCACGGGACATACGCCTGTTCCATGCGGCTGGCGGCGTCAGGAGATGCCGGCGGCGAACCAAAACTATTTCAACGCGTTTAACCCTGGCTAGCGGAGGTTGGGAATCATGTTCGAACTTGTCGAAAAACTCGCACCGAATGCGGTAATCAAGGTCATTGGCGTGGGCGGCGGCGGCGGCAACGCAGTCGCGCACATGGTCGGCGCCAATGTCGACGGCGTGGACTTCGTCTGTGCAAACACCGATGCGCAGGCGCTAAAGACAACGGGTGTGAAGAACACCTTGCAATTGGGCAGCACGGTAACCAAGGGACTCGGCGCGGGCGCCAATCCCGAAGTGGGCCGCCAGGCGGCGATGGAAGACCGCGAACGCATCCTCGAAATCCTGCACGGCGCCGACATGGTGTTCATCGCGGCCGGCATGGGCGGCGGCACCGGCACGGGCGCCGCGCCCGTGATCGCCCAATTGGCCAAGGAACAGGGCATTCTCACCGTGGCCGTGGTGACCAAGCCGTTCGTGTTCGAGGGCGGCAAGCGCATGCAGGCCGCGCTCAAGGGCATCGAGGACCTGGCCCAGCACGTCGATTCCCTGATCACCGTGCCGAACGAGAAGTTGTTGCCCGTGCTTGGCAAGAATGTCGCCTTCAAGGCGGCATTGGGCGCATCCAACGACGTGTTGCTCGGCGCGGTGCAGGGCATTGCCGACCTGATCACCCATCCGGGCATGGTCAACGTCGATTTCGCCGACGTGCGTACGGTCATGTCCGAAATGGGCATGGCGATGATGGGCAACGGCAGCGCGCGCGGCGACGACCGCGCCGTTGCCGCGGCCGAGGCGGCCATCAACAATCCGTTGCTCGAGGACGTGAACCTGACGGGTGCCTGCGGCCTGCTGGTCAATGTCACGGCCGGCGAAAACCTGACCCTGCAGGAATACAGCGAGATCGGCAGGATCGTGCACGAATTTGCCTCGGACGACGCAAAAGTGATCATGGGCATGGCCCTGGATCCGGAAATGCAGGACGAAGTACGCGTGACCGTGGTTGCGACCGGCTTGAACCGCAACGCAGCGCGACACGTGGTGCGCCGCGAAGAGCAGGTCGTCGCGCAGCGGCCGCAGCTGGTCAAGTTGAAGCGCACGGGAACCGACGACATGCCGGTCGATTACCTGGATGCCGCGCCGACCACGCCAGCGACGCGAGCTGTCGCGGAGACGGCGCGGACGAAAAGCGAGCAGCAACAATTGCTGGATATCCCGGCGTTCCTGCGCAAACAGGCGGACTGAACCCGTTCCGCCAACGGCGGCTTTCCGCAGTCGCCCAATCCGGCACGACGGCGTAGTCGTGCCATTCTCCGCCCATGGCGGCGACGCAAGTCGCCGCTTTTTTTTGCGCTTGTCCGACCAGGCCATGATTTAGTGTTGCTTTTTTGCGACACAATGTCGGTAATTTGCAGCGTTTTACTTTTCCGGCTGTTTCGGCTGTGTTACGATTCCGCGCGTTTTGCCGCTCCTGCCCCAGGGGACACATAAAAAAAATGATCAGACAGCGCACACTCAAGAACGTGATTCGCGCGACGGGTGTCGGTTTGCACACCGGTGAAAAGGTCTACATGACCTTGCGTCCGGCAGCAGTCGACACCGGCATCGTCTTTCGTCGCGTGGATATGGACCCGCCGGTCGAGATCCGCTCCTGTTGCGAGAACGTCGGCGATACCCGTCTTTCCACGACCCTGGTAAAAGGCGATGTGCGCATCGCCACGATCGAACACCTGCTGTCGGCGATTGCCGGCCTGGGTATCGACAACGCCTATGTGGATCTGTCCGCGCCGGAAGTTCCGATCATGGACGGCAGCGCCGGTCCGTTCGTGTTCCTGCTGCAATCGGCGGGAATCGAGGAACAATCCGCGGCCAAGCGCTTCGTGCGCATCAAGAAGCCGATCATCGTGCGCGATGGCGACAAATGGGCGCGCTTCGAGCCGTTCGACGGCTTCAAGGTCGGCTTCTCCATCGATTTCGACCACCCCATCTTCACCCGTCGCACGTCCAGCGCGGAAATCGACTTTTCCACGACGTCCTTCGTCAAGGAAGTCTCACGCGCGCGCACGTTCGGCTTCATGCGCGACATCGAGATGCTGCGCGAGAAAAACCTGGCGCTGGGCGGTTCGATGGACAATGCCATCGTGCTGGACGACTACCGCGTCCTCAACGAAGACGGCCTGCGTTACGAAGACGAATTCGTCAAGCACAAGATCCTCGATGCCATCGGCGACCTGTACCTGCTCGGGCACAGCCTGATCGGCGCGTTCTACGGCCACAAGTCCGGCCACGAATTGAACAACAAGCTGTTGCGCGCGCTGATCGCCGAAAGGAAGGCCTGGGAAGAGGTCGTTTTCGAGGATCCGGCCAAGGCGCCGATTTCCTACGCTCACCCCGCGCAAGCGGTGTAGTCACGGGAAGAAAAAAATCACTCGGCAAGGGATGCCAGACGAAGGTACGCGGCCCGGAGCTCCGGGTCGGCGACGGAATGCGCCGCTGTCCTTAGATGTTCGGCAGCGGCACATGAAAGCGGTCTACGCCTGATCTGCTCCGGGGGAACGGGGGGCAGGGGTGCCACTTTCACGGCGAATTTCCCGACCGGGGTGCCCGCGATTTTGCGCGCTTCGGCCAACAG
>JAFEEK010000227.1 GCA_018241165.1 Pseudomonadota bacterium | reverse complement strand
CTTCCTGGAAAACAGCCAAAGAACGGCACACCTAAGGCCTTGGCAGCGGTCGATAGTAGCAACATTTGCTTAACATGGGAATCCCTGCGCGGACTTCGCGGCAAGGCATTGAAAGCACGAAATTTACCCGTTCGAACGGGCGTTTCAGTCCGTGCGTTCCAAAGCGCGCGCCAGCGCAGCGAGGTGGGTCTGGTAGCGGCGCCAGGAATCGACAAAACGCTTGTGCACAGGCTCACGCACTTGCACGGCGCTCAGCGTGGAAACCGCGCTGCGGTTGCGGGTGAGGTCGGTGCAGCCCGGCTCCCAGGCCAATCCGCAGAATTGCAGGACCTGGCGTACGGTTTCGTCCGGGTTTGCGACCAGATCGGCATAGGCGACGTCGAGGATCCGGCCGGGCATCGCGGCATGCCAATGCGCCATGGTGCGGGCGTAGACGCGATAGTGGGAGGCGAGCGCGTCCAGATTGTAAATATGTGCAAATGCGTCGGCGAACAGGGCGCGGAAGTTCGAAAAGCACACATCCATCGGGTCGCGCACGAGGTTGATGATGCGCGCCTGCGGCAAGGCCTTGGCGATGAGTCCGGCCAGCATCCAGTTGCGCGGCAATTTGTCGGTAAAGAACGGTTTGCCGGCAGCGCGCCACTGGGTTTGCTCCAGATAACGCCGCCCGAGTTGGCCGAAGTCGATCTGCGGCAGGCGTTCGATGGTGGTGGCGTCCAGGGTCACGCGATGATCGGCGGCCCAGCGCAACTGGAACGCAAAATCATCGAGCTCCCCAACGGATTCGACCTGGGAATGGTTGCCGAGTAGCCGGTCGAGCACCGTGGTTCCCGAGCGCGGCATGCCGATGATGAAAATCGGCTGGGGCCCGGAATGGGCGACTTCGGCAGGCCGCAGAAATCCGGCGCTGCAGGCATGTGTCAGTTTCTCGAACAAAAGCCGTGTTTTTTCCGGATCGTGCCGGTGGCGCGCGTACATCAGCGCATTGCCGTGGGCGAGCGCCGCCCAGGCTTCGTCGAGCTGGCCAATGTCTTCGAATTCCTTGTAGCGGGCGAACTCGATGGACGCATGCTCGTAACTGCCCGGATGTACGCGTTGCAAGGCTTGCGCCGTGCCGGCCAGATGGTTGTGCTGCGCGGTTTGCTTGCGCAGGCGCGCCAGTTCCTGCCATGCGCGGCCGTAAGTCGGATCGCGGCGCACGGTTTCCAGGAATTCGCCTTCGGCTTCCTCGATGCGGCCGTTGAATACCAGTTGCACGCCGCGGCGGAAACGAAACTCCGGACCGTCGGCGCCCAGTGCCCGGGCGCGGTCGTAGAGCGCCAGCGCTTGCGCGGTCTGGTTCAGCAGGTAGCGATGCTCGGCCATCTGCATCAATGCCGGTATCGAACGTACCGTGGCGCACACCGGGTGATCCAGGCAGTCGCGCGCGGCCACCGATTCGCCGGCGCGGATCAGCGCTGCGACAACCGCGGGAATCAAATCGGGATGGGCGCCGATCCCGGCTGCGGCCGTGATCGCGTGCGCGGCCGACGCGCGGACGCGGTCGTCTTCCCAGGCGATGTCGGCAAGGATCAGGTGGGCCGCGGCGTGACCGGGGTTGTGCTGCACGAACGATTCGAGTTTGGCGCGCGCCGCGTCGAGGTTGCCCTCGGCCAGATAGCGTTGGGCGCGGTTCCAGTGGCGATCGGAGGTTTCGTTCATGCGCGCGCAGGCACGGCGCTCAGTCGCAACGCGACCGCGTCCGGCGGATTGGAAAAATCACAGGTCCTGATGGTATTGCACGTATGGCACGCGCGCCTGGCTCGGATCGGGCTCGTGCGCGGGATCGGCAAGCAGCGGCGGCGTGCCGGAAGACCACAGGTTTTGCGCGCCGATGCTGAACACGCCGCGCCATGGCGAGCGCCAGGAAATGCCCAGGTCGATGCTGGTCCAGTTCTGGCCGTTGCCCATTGCGTTGTCCGCGCCGAGCACGCGACCGGTCAGGGTGCCGCTGAAATTGCCGCTGCGCAAACCAAAGCGCAGCGCGGCCTGGTTGAGTGCGGGCAGCAGCGGGCTGCCCGGCAGTGCGTATTGCAAACGGCTGATCGCGGCGCCGATGTCCAGGCTCTGCTCATCATTCAGGCGCCAGTGACTTTGCGCGCCGATGCCGGCGTTGCGGATATCCGCCCACTGCAGGGCAGGAATCGCAAGCGTGGGCAGCGCTTCGCTGCCGATGGTTGCAAACAGATCCCACGGCGCCTGCGTGGCCCCGGCGGACAGTGAATTGGAATGGCGCAACCACGAAAAACTGTAGTCCACGCCGGCGCTGAAGCGATCATTGCCGGTGCCGGCCCCGATGCTTACCGCGCCGGTGTCGGCAGCGGCCGCGTTGTGCGGGCACAGTGCGTAGGGCGCGAACGCGGCAGAACCGCAGCCGACCGTGACCGCGGCAGAATTGAGCGGGGTCAGGGCGATACCGCGGCCGAACTTCGCCCAGGCGCTTACATGATTGCCCATTTGCATCGACAACCCGCCACCGACGAAGTTGGTGACGTCGATCAATTGCCAATCGGCAGCCGATCCGATCTGCGGAGCCTGCGGCAGCACCGGTGCGCCATGGTTGCCGCCAAGGGCTACCAACGCCAGGACCCGGCCATCGGGAGTGCTCCACAAGGGCATGCGCAATCCCGCGTCGCCGGCCGGCTGGATGATCGACGCGGGGCTTGGCGTTTGCGCGGGCACGACCGTCTGCGCCGGCGCCAGGGCGGGCGAGAGTACGGCAATGAACAACGCGATTGCTGAACGCATGGGCGGCTTGTTGTGTGGCGCGTTTGTAGGAACACACGGCGGTCGACGAGTTCAATGCACCGAACCTGAGGACGCCGACTGCGAGTATAGCGCAAATTACGGAAAACTAACAATTACTTTCGGCACCTGCCACGCATAAGTTGGGTTGGAAACTCGTTAAACTAGCCGCTTGGAGATGGGGGTTCGATTTTGCCGTCACAAGCGACAGACCAAGTCAGGACGCCGGTTGATGCCGCGACCGGTAGCGCATGGGAGCAGCCGGCGGCGAAGTTCACGGGTGTGCGTGGATCGGATCTGGAACAAGCCGAGCGCTTGCAGCGCGCCCTGTTTGCGATCGCCGACCTGGCCAGCACCGACCTGGATCTGGCCCAAGTCTACAAGTCCTTGCACGGAATCATCGGCAGCCTGATGTATGCCGAGAACTTCTACATCGCCTTGTACGACGTGGCGCGCGACACCCTGCGTTTTGCCTATTTCGTCGATGTCGCCGATACCGATGCGCCCAGCGCCGACGACGAAGTGCCGATGCAAAAATGGAACGGCAGCATCACCTGGCACCTGATCAAGGGTGGCAAGCCGTTGCGCGGCACGCTCGATGAAATCCAGGCGCAAGTGGGCGAGTCGATGGTCGGATTCGGCCCGGATTGCGTGGATTGGATGGGCGTGCCGCTGTTGCGCTCGGGCAAGGTCAGCGGCGCCCTGGTCGTGCAAAGCTATACCGAGAACGCCCGCTATACCGGACGCGACCAGGAACTGCTCACCTACGTCGCCCAGCACATCCAGTCGGCGCTGGAGCGGCGCTTCGCGCACGAAGAACTCGAACGCCGCGTGGCCGAACGTACCGACGCGTTGCGCGATGCCAACCGCATGCTCCAGCAGCAGGTGCTCGAGCGCCAGCGCGGCGAGCGTTTGCAGGCGGCGCTGTTCCGCATTGCCGAACTGGCCAACAGCAGCGATAGCCTCGACGAATTCTATGCCGCGGTGCATCGCGCCGTGGGTGGATTGCTGTATGCCCGGAACTTCTACATCGCCCTGCTCAGCGACGACGGCACGCAACTGGTGTTCCCGTATTCGGTGGACGAACGCGACCTGAAGCGCGAACCGCGCGCACTCGGCAATGGCCTGACCGAATACGTGCTGCATACCCGCAACGCCCTGCTCGCCGATCGCGCAGGGCTGGAGGAGCTGTACGCAACCGGCGCCGCGCAGCCTTTCGGCGCGCGCTCGCGCAGCTGGCTGGGCGTTCCGTTGATCTGTTCCGATCGCGCGGTCGGCGTGCTTGCCGTGCAGAGCCATTCGGAGGAACACAATTTCACGCCGCGCGACCAGGACCTGCTGACCTTCGTCTCCTATCACATCGCGAATGCGCTGGAACGCAAGCGCAACGCGGAATCGCTCAAGCAGGCGAATGCCGAACTCGAGCAGCGCGTCATCGCGCGCACCAGCGAACTGGCAACGGCAAACCATGAATTGCGCGAAAACATCGCCGTGCGCGAGCGCATGGAGCGCCAGCTCAAGCATGAAACCCTGCATGACGCGCTGACCGGGCTGCCGAACCGCAATTTCCTGATCCAGCGCCTGACCCAGTCGCTGGCCAACTTTGCGCGCGACCCGCGGCGGCGGTTTGCGGT
>JAFEEK010000226.1 GCA_018241165.1 Pseudomonadota bacterium | reverse complement strand
GTGCTTGGCCGAGCAGGTCGGCGTGAATGCGCCGGGCACCGAGAACAGCACCACATTCTTGCCCTTGAAGATTTCGTCCGTGTTGATCGCCTGCACGCCGTCTTTCAGGTAATTCAGCGTGGCGTTGGGAATGCGGTCGCCGATCTTGATCGTCATGATGGTTCCTTGTTGCGCTGGGGAACTTCAATGATAAGGCCTGGGCCGGATTTCGCCACTCTTGAATCGCGCGCGCGCAGCCCAATCTAGCGATCATACGGGCCGCAGGTGCCCGGCAAACATCAGGAGTGATCATGAACATTGTGTATCGCCATCCGTGGCATTCGGGCCGTCTGCACGACGAGTTTCGTCATGCCTGTGGGCGCCTTTTCAACGACGGCGACGGTTCCAGCGCCGCTACCGCGCAATGGACGCCGCGCGTGGACATTCGCGAAGAAGACAAGCGCTTCGTGATCCTCGCCGACATCCCCGGCGTGGAGCCCAAGGACATCGAGGTGAGCATGGACAAGGGCGTGCTGTCGATCAAGGGCGAGCGCAACTTCGAAGGCACGGCGGAAAACGCCAATGCGACGCGCAGCGAGCGTTTCCATGGCGCGTTCCATCGCCAGTTTGCCCTGCCTGACAGCGCCGATGCCGACGGTATCAGCGCAAGCGGCAAGCATGGCGTGCTGGAAATTTCCATTCCGAAGAAAGCCGAGCTGGCGCCGCGCAAGATTGCCGTCACGCATTGACCGGCGTTGCGGATGTTGAAAAAGGACTGCGGTCGGCTAAGCTGGCCGCGGTCTTTTGCTGTTCCTTTCAAAAAATGCAGCCAGGAATGGCCGCTTCTTGATTCTCGCGAACATGGATGAGCGCAAAGGTGAACCATGCAATTCAAGGACTACTACGACATCCTCGGCGTGAAGCCGGGCGCCAGCGACGCGGAGATCAAGACCGCGTATCGCAAGCTTGCGCGCAAATACCATCCGGATGTCAGCAAGGAAAAAGGCGCCGAGGAAAAGTTCAAGGGCGTCAACGAAGCCTACGAGGCGCTCAAGGACCCGGCCAAGCGCCGCGCGTACGACCAGTTGCGCGCGCAAGGCTATCGGCCGGGCGAAGAATTCCACCCACCGCCGAACTTTGGCGAAGGCCAGGGCTTCGATTTTTCCGACCTTGGCGGCGAAGGCGGCTTCTCGGACTTCTTCGAATCCCTGTTTCGTCAGGAGCGCGGGCGCGGCGGGCAGCCGCGGCCCCGGCACGGTCGCGATGTGCAGGCGCGCGTTGAGATTCCGCTGACCACTGCCTATAGCGGCGGCAGCGAACGCATCTCCCTGCGCGATGGCGGTGGTGAGCGCACGCTCGATGTGAAAATCCCCGCCGGTATCCTGCCCGGACAGCAGATTCGTCTGAAAGGGCAAGGCTCACCCGGATCGCACGGCGCGCCGGCGGGCGACTTGATGCTTGAAATCGCCGTGCGTGAAGACCCACGATTCCGCCTCGAAGGCCGCGACGTGCACTACACGCTGGCATTGCCGCCGTGGCAAGCCGCGCTCGGCGCGACGATCACCGTGCCGACGCTGGGCGGCGACGTGGAACTGAAAATTCCGGCAGGATCCGACAGCGGCAAGCGCATGCGTTTGCGCGGGCGCGGCATGCCGGGCGCTACCCCGGGCGACCAGTTCGTGACGCTGCAGATCCACGCGCCACCCGCGCACACTGAAGCGCAGCGCAAGCTGTACGCGCAAATGGAAAAGGAGTTCGGCTGACGGCGCGAGCGCGTCAGGCGGCTGGCAACAACTTCTGGATGGTCTCGACCAATTCGCCTTCGTTGATCGGCTTGGTCACGTAGGCCTTGGCACCCTGGCGGATGCCCCACACCCGGTCGGTCTCCTGATCCTTGGTGGTGACCAGGATGATCGGGATATGGCTGGTCTTGGCGTCCTTGGCAATGCTGCGCGTGGCCTGGAAACCGTTCAGGTTGGGCATGACCACGTCCATCAGGATGAGGTCCGGAACTTCGCGCTTGGCCGCTTCCACGCCGGCCGCGCCATCCTCGGCCGTGATCGTCTGGTGGCCGAGTTTCTCCACTATCCGTTTGATTCCGACCAGCTGCGAGGGCGAATCGTCCACGATGAGAATACGCGCCATGAGTTTGCCGTTCCTTTCGCCCCCGCATGTGCGGGCATGGCATTCTAAGACGCGGCGCGGCGATATTTCCAGCGCAATGCGCTATCCAAAAAAATCTTCTTGTGTTCCGGAGTGTTGACGCACTTTCTTGATTGGGAATCGAGATCAGGTCAGGCTCAGAGTTTGACCACGGTGCGCCCAAACGAGCCGCCGGCGAGCATGATGTCGAACACGTTTGCCAGCCCATCCAAGTCAACTTCGCGCGTGGCGATGCGCTCCAGGTGCGCCGGCTTCCAGTCCGTGGACAGCAGCGCCCAGACCTTGTCGCGAATCGCGCGCGCGGTCCCGGCCGATGCGATGCCGAGCAGGCTCAGCCCGCGAATGATGAACGGCATTACCGTGGTTTGCAGTTCCGGCGCGGCGGCGAGGCCGCAACTGGCGATGTTGCCGTAAGGCTTGATCACCCGGGTCAGGCCCGAAAGCATGTCGCCGCCGACGTTGTCGATCGCGCCGGCCCAATGCGCCGATTCCAGCGGGCGCTGGCCCCAGTACAAGTCCTTGCGCGAGATGCACTGTTTCGCGCCGAGCGCGATCAGGTCGTCGAAACGGTCGAGCTTGCCGGTGATCGCATGTGCCTCGAATCCTGCGCGGGTCAGGATGTCGATCGCGAGCGAACCCACACCGCCGGTCGCGCCGGTAACGACGACCGGGCCCATGTCCGGGGTCTGGCCGTTGCGCCGCATCTGGTACAGCGACAGCGCCGCGGTAAAACCAGCCGTGCCGATGATCATGGATTCGCGCAGGGTCAGTCCCGTTGGCAGCGGTATCGTCCACTTCGATTCGAGGCGAGCGAATTCCGCATAACCGCCGTCGCGCGTTTCCGATAGTCCGCAACCGGTGCACAGCACCTGGTCGCCTTCCTTGAACTTCGGGTCGGTCGATGCCGCAACGTAACCGGCCACATCGATGCCGCCGTTCAATACCGGCTCGCGCAGGATCTTGCCCTTGCCGGTTCCGGCCAGCGCGTCCTTGTAGTTGACCGACGAGTACGCGACCTTGACCAGCACTTCGCCCGGCGAAAGATCGTCCGTGCGCATCGACTCGATGCCGGCGCGGTAAGGCTTTTCCTCGGCGTGGATGCGGAAGGCGGGGAAGGGTTGGTCTGGCGCGCTCATGACTCGTCGATTACCTGCTTATATCTCGTCATTCCAGCGAAAGCCGGAATCCAGCCCTGGCTTGCTTCTTTGCTCGTCATTCCGGCGAAAGCCGGAATCCAGTGACTTTGCTTCGGTGTCTCAAATCAATTCCGAATACAAGTCGCGCCAATACGGATTTGTCGCTTCGATCAATTGAATCTTCCAATCACGCTTCCACTCCTTGATTGCCTTCTCGCGCACAATGGCCGATGCCATCGTTGCATGCTGCTCGAACCAAACGAGTCTGTGAACGCGATGTTGTTTCGTGAATCCATCAACCTGGTCGTTCTTGTGTTCCCAAATGCGCTTGACCAAATTGGAGGTCACACCAGTGTACCGAGTTCCATTGCGTTCGCTAGCAAGAATGTAAACCGCGGGGTTCTTCATGTCGAAAAGGCGCTGGATTCCGGCTTTCGCCGGAATGACGAGCAAAGGCAAGAGCGAAGAGCGGGATTCCGGCTTTCGCCGGAATGACGAACGCTAGTTTGCCTTGTGAATCGCCCGCTTATCCACCGACAACGCCGCTTCGTGCACGGCTTCGGACAGGGTCGGATGCGCGTGCACGATGCGCGCGAGGTCTTCCGCCGCGCCGTGGAATTCCATCGCGACGACGGCTTCGGCGATCAGTTCGGACACTACCGGGCCAACCATGTGCACGCCGAGGATGCGGTCGGTTTCGGCGTGCGCGAGCACCTTTACCTGGCCGGCGGTTTC
>JAFEEK010000225.1 GCA_018241165.1 Pseudomonadota bacterium | reverse complement strand
TCAACCAGGGCTTGCCGACAGGCACCGCAGGGCGAGACCGGCAATGCCGCGCCATCTGCCGCGAACGCCGCCACGGCTATTGCGGCCAGCCGAAAAGCCGCGCCTTCACTTTGTACCGCCGTGGCAATGGCCGCGCGCTCGGCGCAACCGCCAACCGGAAATGCTGCATTTTCCACATTGCAGCCGACGTATACGGCGCCATTGACCGAAAGCAATGCTGCACCGACGCTCAGTTTCGAATACGGCGCGTACGCACGCCGCGCCGCCTGCGTGGCCAATGCACGCAATTCGTCCAGGCTATGCGATCCTCCGGCCACGGCGTCCGCGCGCCGAACGATCAGTGCTGCGCCGCCGCTCCGCCGAGCGGCGGCGTCGCCGGCTTGTCCGCCTTCGGCGTGCCGCCGGAATCCGAACCGCTGGGCTTGCCCCAATCTTTCGGAGCCCCGGGATCGCGGCCTTCCATGATCGCGTTGATCTGGTTGCCGTCGATGGTTTCGTATTGCAACAGTGCTTTTGCCATCGTGTGCAACTTGTCGATGTTCGTCGTCAGCAAGGTGCGCGCACGGTTGTAGGCATTGTCGATCACGCCGCGCACGACTTCGTCGATCTTGCGTGCGGTCTCTTCGGAGACATGCTTGTGCTGGGTCACCGAACGGCCGAGGAACACTTCGTCCTCCTCGTCGCTGTAGGTCATCGGGCCCAATTCCGGCGACAGGCCGTACTTGGTGACCATGTCGCGCGCCAGGCTGGTCGCGCGCTGGATGTCGTTGGACGCCCCGGTCGTGACTTTTTCTTCGCCGAAAATCAATTCCTCGGCCACGCGCCCGCCGTACAAGCTGGCGAGGCGGCTTTCGAGCGAGGTCTTGCTGTGGCTGTACCTGTCGGCTTCGGGCAGGAACAAGGTCACGCCCAACGCGCGTCCGCGCGGAATGATCGTCACCTTGTGCACCGGATCGTGCTCGGGCACCAGGCGCCCGACGATGGCATGACCGGCTTCGTGATAGGCGGTGAGCTTTTTCTCGTCCTCGCTCATGATCATGGAGCGGCGCTCGCTGCCCATCATGATCTTGTCCTTGGCGCGCTCGAAATGATCCATCGTCACCGCGCGCGAATTGAAACGCGCGGCGAACAGCGCCGCTTCGTTGACGAGGTTGGCCAGATCCGCGCCGGAAAAGCCCGGCGTGCCGCGCGCGATCACGGTGGCATCGACGTCGTCGGCCAGCGGCACCTTGCGCATGTGAACTTTCAGGATCTGCTCGCGTCCGCGCAGATCGGGCAGCGGCACGACGACCTGGCGATCGAATCGGCCTGGACGCAACAGCGCCGGATCGAGCACGTCCGGTCGGTTCGTCGCGGCAATGACGATGATTCCTTCGTTGCCTTCGAAGCCGTCCATCTCGACCAGCAACTGGTTGAGCGTCTGTTCGCGCTCGTCGTGACCGCCGCCCAAACCCGCGCCGCGATGGCGGCCGACCGCGTCGATCTCGTCGATGAAGATGATGCACGGCGCGTGCTTCTTGGCCTGCTCGAACATGTCGCGCACGCGCGAAGCGCCGACGCCGACGAACATTTCCACGAAATCCGAACCGGAAATCGAGAAGAACGGCACCTTGGCTTCACCGGCGATAGCTTTGGCGAGCAGGGTCTTGCCAGTGCCCGGCGAGCCGACCATCAGCACGCCGCGCGGAATCCGCCCGCCGAGTTTCTGGAACTTGCCCGGATCGCGCAGGAATTCGACCAGTTCGCCGACTTCTTCTTTCGCCTCGTCGCAGCCGGCGACGTCGCTGAAATTGACCTTGACCTGGTCCTCGCCTTGCAACTTGGCACGCGAGCGACCGAAGCTCATCGCCCCGCGTCCGCCGGCGCCGGCCTGCATCTGGCGCATGAAATAGAACAACAGGCCGATGAAAATGATGAACGGAATCCAGTCGAGCAGCACGCGCCACAGCGCGGAGTTGTTGGATGGCTCTTGCGTGACTTCGACTCCGTGCGAACGCAGGGTCGGGATCATCTGGCTGTCGTCGATCGGCGCCGTGGTCGACAGCGCGCTGCCATCCTTGCGCTTGCCGGAAATATTCGCCGGCATGGTGGCGCTGATCGAGACCTGCGCCACGGCGTTGTTTTCGACCTGCTGCATGAAATCCGAATAGGAAATATTGCGCTGGCTGGCGCCGTGCGGATTGAAACTCTGGAACACCGCGAGCAGGACGACCGCGATGACGATCCAGAGCAGCAGGTTCTTGGCCATATCGTTCATAAGACTCTCACTTCTTGCCTGTGGCGATCGCGTAGACTTCCGCACTGCGCGCGCGCGAGGCCTTGGGTTTGCGCATGCTGACGCGCTCGTAAGCCTTGCGCAAGTTTTTAAGGTACTCGTCGAACCCGCGCCCCTGGAAAAGCTTGACCACAAACGCGCCGCCGGGTTTCAGGTGGACAGCGGCGAATTCCTGCGCCAGTTCAACCAAGTGCATGGCGCGTGCCTGATCCGCGTCTTCCACGCCGCTGATATTGGGCGCCATGTCCGACAGCACAAGGTCTACGCCTGCGCCATCGAGTACGGATTCCAGGCGCTTGACGACCGCTTCCTCGCGGAAATCGCCCTCGATGAACTCCACCCCGCCCAGCCCCGCCATCGGCAGGATGTCCAGGGCCACGATGCGGCCCGAGTCGCGCAGGCGCTCGCGCACCATCTGCGACCAGCCGCCGGGCGCGGCGCCCAGATCCACCACGGTCATGCCGGGCTTGAGCAGGCGGTCGCGGTCGATCAACTCCTCGAGCTTGAACACCGCGCGCGAACGCCAGCCTTCGGCCTGGGCGCGTTTGACGAAAGGATCGGAGAAGTGCTCTTTGAGCCAGAGGGAGCTGGATTTGCTACGCGCCACGCCGCGCCTCGAATTGCTGCATGGCCGCATGATACCCTGTAAAGCCCCGCACCGGGCTATCCCATGCCGCTTTCACCCAGCCAGAAACGCTATTTGCGCGGCCTCGCGCACAGCCTCAAACCGGTGATCATGACCGGCAACAAGGGCGTGACGCCGGCCGTGATCAAAGAGTTTTCCAATGCGCTCGACCAGCACGAACTGGTCAAGGTCAAGCTCGGCGACGACCGCGACGAGCGCAAGGCCCATATCGCCGAACTCGGCGAAGGCGCGAAAGCCGAACTCGTG
>JAFEEK010000224.1 GCA_018241165.1 Pseudomonadota bacterium | reverse complement strand
GCGCCGCGACAGCGGCGGCAACGCGCGCCAGTCGCACAGCCGCCGGTGCACGAAGGCGAGCTGCGACAACGCCGGCCAATAGTCGGGGACCAGCGCCAGGCATGCCTCGAACGCGCGCACCGCCGCGGCGAAACGGCCTTCGCGTTCAAGGCCGATCGCGAGCTGGTACTGGTATTGCGCGTTGCCCGGCGCCAGCCGGGCCGCTTCGCTCCACGCCGCCACCGCGCCGGGTTTGCGCGCGCCTTCAAGCACGTTGCCGAGTACGAAATGCGCATCGGCCCAATACGGCGCCAGTTGCACCGCGCGTTGCGCACTGGTTTCGGCGCGAACGAGCTGGCGCACGGCCAGCAGCGATGCGGCCTGGTTGATCCAGGCGCGGGCGTAGTCCGGGCGCTGCGTGATCGCCTTGGCGAAACAATCGGCGGCGCCGAAATAGTCGCCGCGTGCGTCGAGCAGACTGCCCAGGTTGTTCAACGCGCCGGCATGATGCGGAGACAGGGTCAACGCGTGGCGCAAGGCGCGTTCGGCCTCGCCGAAGTTGCGCTGGGCGGTATGCAGGCTGGCGAGATTGCACCAGTTCTCCACGGCCGCCGGCGCCAGTTTCAGGGCTTGGTCCAGCGCATGGCGCGAAACCTCGAAATCGCCCTGCTGCAACGCGCAGATACCGGACAGCCGCCACAGCTCTGCCTGGTCGGGGTAGCGCCGCAACAAGGTTTCCGCGCGCACACGCGCCGCGCCGAGCTCGCCCTGCGAGAGCAGGTCGATCAATTCCGTTAGGCCCTGACTAAGTGCGGGGTCGAAGCTCATGCGCGCTCCGAAGCGGGATGCGCATGTTGCCACAAAGTGCAGGTTTACGCCGACAACGCCTGCATCTGCTCGGCCTGGAATTCCTGGGCCAGCGGGTCGAGCAGGGCATCCATGTCGCCATTGAGGATTTCCGGCAGGCGGTGCAGGGTCAGGCCGATGCGGTGGTCGGTGACGCGATTTTGTGGAAAGTTATACGTGCGGATTTTCTCGCTGCGGTCGCCGGAGCCGACCTGCAAACGGCGGCTGTCGGCCTGCGCGGCGGTCTGCTTGGCGCGTTGCTCGTCGAGCAGGCGCGCCCTGAGCAGGCTTAGTGCACGGGCGCGATTCTTGTGCTGGCTGCGCTCGTCCTGGCACTCGACCACGATGCCGGTCGGCAGGTGTGTGATGCGGATCGCCGAGTCGGTCTTGTTGACGTGCTGGCCGCCGGCGCCAGAAGCGCGAAAGGTGTCGGTCTTCAGATCCGCGGGATTGAGTTCGATGTCGTCGATTTCGTCCATCTCCGGCAGGATCGCGACGGTCGCGGCCGAGGTGTGGATGCGCCCCTGCGCTTCGGTCGCGGGTACGCGCTGCACGCGGTGCGCGCCGGATTCGAACTTGAGCCGCGCGAACACGCCGGTGCCTTCCACGCGCGCGATGATTTCCTTGTAGCCGCCGTGTTCGCCGGGATTCGATGACAGGATTTCCGTGCGCCAGCCGCGGTTTTCCGCGTAGCGCGCGTACATGCGGAACAGGTCGCCGGCGAAGATCGCGGCTTCGTCGCCACCGGTGCCGGCGCGCACTTCGAGAAAGATGTTGGCGTCGTCGCGCTGGTCTTTCGGCAGCAACAGCACGTTCAATTCGCGATCGAGCGCCTCGCGCCGCGCTTGCAGTTCCACGATTTC
Source organism: Pseudomonadota bacterium (assembly GCA_018241165.1). Lineage (GTDB taxonomy): Bacteria > Pseudomonadota > Gammaproteobacteria > Xanthomonadales > Rhodanobacteraceae > Rudaea. The sequence goes on along the minus strand of JAFEEK010000224.1, from coordinate 1,217 downwards.
AACTTCGGCCAGTTCGCGCAGGTCGGGATCGGCGAGCATCGCTTGCGCGGATGCCATGGATTTTTCGGTGGCGTCGAAACGCGCCAGCGTGTCGGCGAGCGGTTGCAACTGCGCGTACTCGCGCGACAGGTCGCGGAAACGCGCGTTGTCGCCGATCACCTCGGGTTGCGCGAGCAGCAGGGCGACTTCCTGATGGCGTTCGGCGAGCGTGTCGAGCCGGCGCCGGATCGACGGCATCATGCGTCCGCGTCCGTGTCGCTGCCCGCATCGAACAGGCGTTGTGCGGCGCGCAGCAATTCCGCGTCGCCGCGCAGGGCGGCGTCGCGCAGGTTTGCGCTGGGCGCATGCATCAGCTTGTTCGTGAGCGTGTGCGCGAGGTAGTCCAGTGCCTGTTCGGGCGTGCGTCCGTTCGCGAGCAGCGCGCGCGCGCGGGCGAGCACCTCGTCGCGCTGGGTTTCCGCGGCGTGGCGAAGTTGCGGCAACGGGTTGCCGGCGTTGAGCGCACCGCGCCAGGCGGCGTAATGCGTCACCGACATGTCGATCAGCGCGTCGGCCTGCGCCGCCGCTTCCTGGCGCGAGCGCAGGTTTGCGTCGACCGCCTGGCGCAGGTCGTCGATGGTGTAAAGGTATACATCCTCGATGTCCGCGACGCCGGCTTCGATGTCGCGCGGCACGGCCAGGTCGACCAGGAACATCGGCCGGCGCCGGCGCGCGGCGATTGCATCGGCGACCATCGCTTGGGTGAGCACCGGCTCGCGCGCGGCGGTGGAGCTGATCACGATATCGGCTTCCGCGAGATGGCGCGACAGGTCGGAAAGCGCGATTGCGTAGCCGGAGAACCGCCCCGCCAGCGCCGCTGCGTTTTCCTGCGTGCGATTGGCCACGATCAGGCGGCGCACGCGCGATTCGGCGAGGTGCCGCGCGGCCAGCTCCATGGTTTCGCCGGCGCCGATCAGCAGCACGCAAGCCTGGCTCAAGTCCGCGAACAGGCGCTCGGCGAGGCGCACCGCGGTGAACGCCACCGACACGGGATTCGCGCCGATGCGGGTTTCGGTGCGCACGCGCTTGGCCACAGCGAAGGTCTGCTGCAGCAGGCGTTCCATCGGCGCGCGCAGGGTGCCGGCGCCGCGCGCGAGCTGGTAGGCATCCTTCACCTGGCCCAGGATCTGCGGCTCGCCGAGCACCATCGAATCCAGGCCCGTGGCGACGCGGAACAG
>JAFEEK010000223.1 GCA_018241165.1 Pseudomonadota bacterium | reverse complement strand
GCTGCCCGCCGCGATGCAGGTACGTGCGGCGCGAATCACGTCGGGAGCATCACCGCCGCGCGAATTGCGCAGCACGGCGATCTTGTTGACATTGACGCTCAGCGCGGTCATGCGTGCAGGATACGCAAGACGATTGCGGGGCGCTAGCGCAGTGTCGGCGTAGTCCACACAACGCGATGCGCATCGCGCTCGGCGCCGGCAAGCACGAGTTTCAACCCCGTTACGGCACGCATTTCGTTGCGCAGGAAATGGATTTCGCACGCACCATCGGCATCGGCAAAGCGGTCCGGCGCGAATGCGCTCAGTATCAGGGCAGCCGAACCGCTGGCCTGCACGATCAGCGTATTCTGCTTTGGCGTGACCCGCAAAAGAGTATCGGCATCCAACTGATAGTCGCCGGCGAATTCGCGCAACGTGCCTGCAGATGGCGCCAGTGTTCCACGCGTCAGTCGCGGAGCGCGTTCGCTCAGGCGCGGCGCCAGCACGTTCGCGCCGGCCTGGCCGAGCAGGATCGACGTGACGACGCTGCCGGTGCGTTGGAATGAAAGTACGAATGCATCGCTGGGCGCGGCGAACACGTCATGCCCGACCCTTCGCAACGTAACCGGAAACTGTCCGGGAAATTGTGCGCTCAAGGCGTCAGATCCGGCACGAACCGTGAAGGCCTTGCCACCGGGGACGCGATACAAACCCGAATAGGCAGCAAGATCCATGACCTCGGGCGGTGGTGGAGGCGGCGGCAGTGGTGGCGGCACGCGTCCCTCCAGCCAGGCAATGCCGATGGCGCCGAGGTCTGCATCGGTATTGCCGAGCAATACCACCGCCTGCTGCTGATCGGTGCGAAATCCGAGGAACACGGAAAACCCGGCAGTGCGGCTTGCGCGCCAGACCAGGGGCCATTGCTGATCGCCTTCAGTCACCTGCACGGTATTCCAGCCCAGGCCCACGCTTTGCGCTGAATCCGCCAGCGGTTGTCGTGACAACAACAAAGCCGCGCGCAGCGGCGATTGTTGTGGCGTGAGATTCTCCTGTACGAAGCGCAACAGGTCGGGAAGCGTCGAGCGCAACCCTGCCGCGCCGGCCAGCGCACCGAAATGCCAATGTGGAACCGGTTGGCCATGACCATGGCCTTGCAGCAGTCCTGCGCCATCTCCCACGCCGGTGTTCGACATGCCGAGCGGGTCGAGGATTCGCGACACGAGTACGACGGAGAAGCGTTGCCCGTAGGCACGGCCAAGCATGTTACCGAGCAGGCCGGCGTCGAGTACGGAATACCCCGCCGGCATATTGGCCACGAGCTTGAAGTTGGCCAGAAGAGTCAGCAGCGCGGACTGGTCGAATCCGGCATACGTATCGTCGGCATCGACGGGAAACAGATTCGGCGGAGCGGCAGGCAGGCCAGAGCGGCGCGTGGCGAGTTGGCGCATGTTGATTGCACCAACCGACGGATCGGCGAACGAAAAATCCTTCGGCAACAAGTCGCGCAAGGTCGTGTCCATGCGCACCTTGCCTTCGATGGCAGCCTGGGCAAGCAGCAGGCCGGTGAAAATCTCGCTGGTCGCGCCGATTTCGAAAGCCGAATGTGCGTCCGGCTTCTGCCCGTTTCCGAAATATCGGGTCTGCTGCTGGCCGGGACCGGTCTGGGTGCCGTCGATCCAGCCAACCGCGAGTTCGCGATACAGGCCGCTATCGACACCTTGCTGCAGACGCGCAAGATACGTGTCAGGCGCTACCGGTTGCGCGCAAACCCACGCGGGAACGAGCGCGAACAGCAATAGGAAAGAGGTCTTGATCGGATCACCGCCACTGTGCAACCAGCGCAAAAGGATAGCCGAAGCAGTGATGAAGGATATGGCCACATCCGTGTGGCCTGTGCCCGTGGGAGCGTGCAGATTTCGACCGCAACGAGGTCGTCGAGTTCCGGCCTACCGGCAAATTTCCGGAATCTCGCGCCAGACGACCGGATCCCAATAGGCGCCATCGGCGAAATCGGCCGCCTTTTCGGTATTGAGCCGGGCAGCCAGCAAGGCCGTCGTGTCGGCCTTGACGGTCACGGTCAACGTCTTGCTGTTGTCGCGACGGCTGCGCAAGCTGGCGATCGGGCCGACGCCCATTTCCCGAGTCGGGATGTCTTCGGCAACGAGCAGTTTGTGTGTGCCTGCAGTGACGCGAAACGATGGCGTGCCGGTCGGTCCTGGAGTGGAACCATCGAGCAACAGGATCCTGGCCCGGTACAGATGCTGGCTGCGCGGAGCGACATCAAAAGTGCTGATGCGGCCGCAGCCGTCGGCGGTCGGTGGGTCGATTGCGGCGTTGCCGGAAGCAACTGTCGTGGATGAAGGCGCGGCGTTTGCGCGCGGCGGCGCGTTCAGTGCCAACGTTGCGCCACCACGCAAAACGCGCAGGCGCAATGGTGTGGACGCCGGTAGACCCGCGATCGTCGCGTTGAGCGTTGCGGCAGCGAGTGCGCGGCCATCGGCGTCGGCACCGAGGTTGGCCAAGGCGACGCCGTTGACATCGACGAGCACATCACCCGGGCGCAGCCCGATCTGGTCGGCAACGCTGCCCGGCGTGGCACCGAGCACGCGCAAACCGTCATGCGCGGCTTGTGCATCGGCCGAATCCACGAGCATGCCCAGTGCGGCAGACGGTGAAGCCGCCCAAGCGCCTGCCGAGCCAAGCAGCAGGAGACAGTTACAAAAAAACCGGAGCTTCATGGTGATACCTCAGATTCGAACAGGAACCGGCTGCTGCCGCCGCACCGACAACAAGGCATCGAGCAACTCGCTGCGCCGTTGCCACAGTGGATCGATGTCGTGGCGCGCCGCGCCGCGGTCGTAGGCGGCTTGCAGACTGGAATCCAGATTTGCAATTTCGGATTCGGCCAGGCGTGCCATCGGCGCGCTGGTGGCGGGCAAAGGCAGGGCATCGAGTTGCAGCTCGAGCGCCTGCGCGCGCGCCTGCCAGTCGGTCACGGGCATTGCCGTGTGCCGCCAGCCAAAGGCCGAAACCACGACTGCGGCGATGACGGCAAGCGCGACGCCGCCAGTCGTCACGCGGCGCCAGCGACGCTGGCGACGACGCGCCACGTGCGCAGCCGCGATACGCGGCCACAGATCCGTCGGCAAGGGTTCGATGGCACGCGCGGGCAAGCCGGCGGCAAGATCGTGGAAGTTCAATTCATGTTCGTTCATAAGGCAACCTTTGATGCATGTGCCGCGGACGTGGCGAGTGCCTGCAGTCGTTTGAGCGCGCGCGCAAGAATGGACTTGGAATAACTCTCGCTTTGTCCGAACAAGGCGGCGAGCTCGGCATGCGTATAACCCTCCAGTTCGTGCAACACCACGATCGCGCGTGCGCGCGGCGGCAGCCGCGCGAGCAGGGAGTCGGCGTCGATCAGGCCCGCGTTGTCGGAATCCATGCCGACGGCATGCTCGAGCAACTCATCGGCATCGCTGGTGGCCAGATGACGCTGCCGACGCAACCAGTCGATGGCGGTATTCGCGGTCAGGCGCTTGAACCACGCGCCGAAGGGCGCTTCGCCCCGATAGCTGCCGATCGTGTCCATCATCTTCAGGAATGCCTCGTGCACCAGATCTTCGGCCGCCTGGCGTTGCCCGGTCAGGCGCAATGCGAGCAGCAAGCAGGCGCGCGCGTAACGCTGGTACAACTGCGCAAATGCCGCCATGTCGCCGTGCTGCGCGCGCGCCAGGGTCATCGCATCGACGTCCTGGGCGAATCCCGTGGCCGGTTTGTCGTTCACTGCAACCAAGACGCAACGCAAATGAGAAACGTCGCAGCCGCTACCAGTGCAGCAGCTGGATCTGGGTGATGCTGTCGCGGCTGATGGCGATCAGAGCACTGCCGCCGCCGCGCTCGATGCGCAGTTGCACGTTGTTGTCGACGGTCGAACCCACGAAACCCTCGATCTGCTTGCCGCCACGCGTGATCAGGCGCACATGGCGGCCGGTCAACTGTGCAAGGGCCGAAAATTCGACGACCGTGTAGTCCTTCTTCACGGGCGCCGCTTCAGGCAATTGCTCGACGATGCCCGGTTTCCAGACCAGGGCCTGCGTCGAGTTCACGGGAATCGGCGTCGATGCCGGTGGTGTTGCCAGCGGCGCCGCGCCGGCCTCGGCCATGCCGTCGCGCGCCGGTGGGTGCACGACGAGTGGCGGCGTGAAGCGACTCTCGGCCTTGTCCAGGTAACTTGCCGATTCGGTGGAGGGATTTTTCGCGGCCGGCGGGTTTTCCCGCGCGGGCTTTGCGATCGCACTGGATTCCGGTTTGGCAGCCACTATCGCCTCGGGCTTGCGTTCCGGCTTTGGCGCTGGCGGCAAGGCCGGTGCGGCGACGCTTGCGGGAGCGACTACGGGTGGAGGCACGTTTGGTCCGGCAGCCGCAGCCGCGGTCGCGGCGGTGTCAGTGCCCACGGGCGCCGACGTGTCGACGGAAGGCTCCGGCATGAACGCAAGTCGGAACATGATCGGTGGCTTGTCCTGATATCGCGCCGTGACATTGAGCTGGCGCAACAATTCTTCGCGCGAAGTCGAATTCCAGGACTTGATCGAGAACACCGCATTCGGAAGACTCAACAAACGCAGGCTGCCACCGTGTTCGACCAGGTTTTTGTACAGGCGCACGAGCTCGTCATCGGGCTGGATGCGGGACTTTTGCAACAGAGCCTCGACGGCGGTCGCATGCTTATCCACGAATTGTGGTGTGCCCAGGCCTTCGCGTTTCGCACAGTAGTCATTGCGGCGCGACATGAAGCCGTTGTCGGCAAAGGTTGCCGAGAGCTGGTCGATCCGTGGCGTTTCCCAGAAACCTGGGCGCAGCACCTTTGCGGGATCGAAGCGGCTCACATCCGCTTCGAGCGCCAACGTGGCGAACCCCGGCGCAGACAGGCGCAACGAAGCCGTCAGCGCGTGCTGACCGGCGTCGTAGCGATATTCGAAACGGTCGCGCGATGGTGCGCCGGACTCCATGCCCATGCGGCGATAGTCGGCGGCATCCAGGCGCGCTTGACAGCCTGCCGACGCAAACAACACGTAGGTAGCCGGATCGAGCCACTGCGGATCGAGCCATGGCTCCGGCGGCCACGTCACGCCGGTGAACGTGATGCCGAACTGCGCGGGTAGTTCATTCTCGTGCAATGCGGCGTGCTTGAGCAGCCAGAGCAGGCCCGGGGAATCGAGCGTTGCGGTATCGGCGCGATAGACCCGATGCGCATTCTTTGGCGCCACGCTTACGCCGGTGAGGGAAACACTGCCATCAAGGCCGGCGCCGATGCCGTCGTACCTGATGTCGGCATACGGTGCCAGGGCGGCAACCACGCGCTGCGCATCCTTGCCGACCGCGTACCAGGCGGCAAGCTTGAGCGCGCCGGCCAGAACGATCGCCAGCAGGACACCATTGCGCAACCACTTCCACATGGCGGACTACCCGTACGTGCGGAAAGGGGAACTTAGCCGGATTACCCATGCAGGGCAATGCTTGCCTCAGATCCGGGCGACGAATGCGCGTACCCGGCCGACCGGCTCGCGGTGGGCCAGTGCGCCGATGTGCGCTGGGGATGGCGCGACGGCGCGCAGATGCCAAGGGGAGCCTGCGCTCGATGCAACCTGGCCATTGGCATCCAGTACGAATGCGAAACGATCCAGACCCGAACTGATGCCACCACCTTCGGCTTTCAGGGCTGCTTCCTTGGCGCACCACAGGCGCAGGAAGGCAGTTTGGCGCAAGTCTTCAGGGAAAGTTTCGAGTGCCGTAGCCTCGTCCGGCGTGAAAAAACGCCGCGCGAACTCGACCGCCGGTCGGGTTCTGCGACCAAAGGACTCCAGATCCACGCCCAGCACATTGTTCCGGCCCACGGCCAGCAGCAAGGCATCGGTCGTGTGCGACAGGTTGAATTCCAGCGAGGTACCCGTCAGGCGCGGCTTGCCATGTTCGCCTCGTTCGATGCAAACACTTTCGATGGGGCGATCCAGGTATGCCGCGAGCAAATTGCGTATCGGCATCGAGTTTGCCGCGCCGGCAGCGTGTTGCCATTGTGGAAAAAACCACAAGTGGATTTCACCGTCGTCCAGCGGCGGGGGCATGCTGGCGGGAATGAAATCCGCGGCGGCGAGCGCGCTTGCGCTCACCTCACCAGCCGCGTATCGACCAGATGCTGCACCACGGACGGATCGGCCAGCGTGGAAATGTCGCCGAGCTGGTCGGGTGCGTTCTCGGCGATCTTGCGCAGGATGCGGCGCATGATCTTGCCCGAGCGCGTCTTCGGCAGCGCCGGCGCCCAGTGCAGATGATCCGGGGTGGC
>JAFEEK010000222.1 GCA_018241165.1 Pseudomonadota bacterium | reverse complement strand
TCGGACAAGATCGCCGCCGATCTCACGCGCCGCGGTTTCGTGGTCGACAACGTCTACACTTCGTTCGAAGAGAAAGACCATGCGCGCTACCAGGATGTGCGCAAGATCCTGAAGGGCGATCTGGACAAGGGCAACGTGCTGGTGCATTTCCTCGGCCACGGCGGCCAGTTCATCTGGCGCGTCGGTCCGATCGGCGACTTGTTCACGCTCGCCGACGTGGATGCGCTCACGAACCTCGGCAAGTACCCGATGGTGCTGTCGATGACGTGCTTCTCGGCGCCGTTCGACCATCCCACCGAGGATTCGATCGGCGAACGTTTCCTGCGCGATCCGGGCAAGGGCGCGATCGCGTTTTTCGGCGCGTCGTGGATGAACTGGCCCGACCCGGTCAATTCGCGAACGCTGATGGACCGCCTGCTCACGCCCGGCGAGACCATCGGCGATGCGATCCTGGCCGTAAAGCGCAAGGCCACGGATCCGGTCTTCGTGCAGACCTACAACCTGCTTGGCGATCCGGCGGTGGTGCTGGCTTTGCCGAAAAAGTCGCTGCGCATGGATGTCGAACGGGGTCGCTGGCAAACGCGCGTGAACGTGCGCATCCCGGCTTCGGATTTCGGCGGCACTATCGATGTCGACTGGCTCGGCAAGAGCGGCGAGCGTTTGTCGACGTCGCGTTACGAATCGCGCGACACGGGATTTTCGCTCGCGCCGCCGGCCAATGCGGTGCGCGTGCAGGTCTACGCCAGCGACACGCGCAACGGCCTGACCGCGTTCGGCAGCGCCGATCTGACGCCGCCGGTGGCCAAACCCAAACCCAGGCCCGCACCGTCTTTCGTGCCGCGGGTGCGTACACCGCCGCCGCCGGATACGATCAAGCGCGCCGATTTCGATGGCGATTGATGCTTCCCGTTTCGCCTTTGTCTTCGTCTGCCATGGCGGCGAACTCCAGATCAAGGCATTGCTGCTGGCCGCGTCGCTGCGCGAACAATTCGGCGACGCGCCGGAATTGATCGCCGCCGTCCCGCATCCGATCGACGTGTGGGGATCGCCGTCGCCCGCCGCGCTGGCCATGCTGCGGCGTCTGCGCGTGGACGTGCAGGCCGTCGAAAATCCGATCGGGCCGGCCTATCCGATCGGCAACAAGCTCGCCTGTTTCGGCGTCGCCACGCGCGCCGCCAGCGTCGTCGTACTCGACAGCGACATTCTGTGTCTGCGCAGCCTGGATTCGGATCCAGCCGCCGCCACCGGATTCGCCGCCAAGCCGGCGGACAAGCGCACGTTTCCCGGTGACGCGGAAGTCTGGCAGCCGTTGTACGCCGCTGCCGGCGTCGATATGCCGCAAACGCGCGTGACGACGACGCTCGGCGGCGAGTCCGGCCCACCGTACTTCAACAGCGGGGTGGTGTTCACTACCCAACCGGCGCGGCTCGGCGCAGCCTGGATCGAATGCGCGCGCACGCTCAACCCCGTGCTCGAAGCGCGTGGCCAACGGCATTGGCTGGATCAGGTTGCATTGCCCATTGCAGTGCGCCGATGCGGCATGGCGTTCGCCTGCCTCGACGATGATTTCAATTTTCCGGCGCATCTGAAGTCGATGCCGGATCGATTGCCGGCGTTTTGCCATTATCACTGGCCCGAAGTCGTGGCCGGAGAACCGCGGCTGCGCGAACGCGTACGCAGGCTCGCCGTGCACCATCCCGAGTTGCACGATGCCATTGCCGAAGATCCGCAATGGGCGCCGCTGTTGCGCGAATCGTCGTGGCGGCGCGGGCATGCCCGCGATATCGATCCGGCGGATTTGTCGACGATGCTGGTCGCTTCGCCGCAATTGCGCCTGCTCAACGAGTTGGTCGCATCGAGCCGCGAGGCGTTCGGGTTCTTTCCCGCACATTCGCCGCGCGCGCTGGAATACCCCTGGGTGCTGGCCGAGCTGCAGGACATGGCGCACGGCAGCCGCATCCTGGATGTCGGCGCCGGCGTCAACGTCCTGCCGCTTGCGCTGGCTCGGCGCGGCGCTGCCGTGACCACCATCGATGCGCATCCGCTGGTGCGCGATCCGCGGCGGCGCGAGGACTGGAACGAATGGGGATTCCTCGATTACGCCGCATTCGATGCGCGTGTGCGATCCGTGCATGCCCGATACGAGGATTGGAGCGCGGACGCATCGTTCGACGCGATCTACTCCGTCAGCGTGATCGAACATCTGCCCGCGCGCTTGCGGCGGCGCTGGATTGCGGCGTTTGCAGCGCAATTGCGCGGCGACGGCGTGTTGTTGCTGAGCGTGGATCTGGCGCCAGGCTCCGACGCATTGTGGAATCGCAGCGAAGGCACGGTCGTGGAAGACCGCGGCGAACACGGCGATCTGGATACGTTACGCGCCGAACTTGCGCAAGCGGGCTTTCGGGTCGGCGCAACGCAAGTGGTGCGCGGCTTGCCGCACAGCAATGTGGACGTGGCGCTGTTGCGCGCGACGCGCTGAATTACTTCATCACGCCCGGCAGCAGCGATTGCCAGCGCGTGGCTTCGTTTTTCTTGTGCGCTG
>JAFEEK010000221.1 GCA_018241165.1 Pseudomonadota bacterium | reverse complement strand
GTGATCAATGCAACAGGACGAATGACTTCTTTCATGCGAGGATTGCACTCCATTTTTTCGCGGAACGCCAGCGTGCGCGTCGATTTGCCACAACCCGGCCCCGATGAGCTGGCGCACAGCGAGCGACTTGCCGCATTGATCCGCGCGGAAATCGTCGCAGCGGGCGGCGCAATCGACTTTGCGCGCTACATGGAACTGGCGCTGTACGCGCCGGGCCTGGGCTACTACAGCGCCGGTGCAGCGAAGTTCGGCGCGGCGGGGGACTTCATCACGGCGCCGGAACTGGGTTTCGTGTTCGCGCGCTGCCTCGCCCGCGCGATTGCGCCCGTTTTGCGCGAAACACATGGCGACATCCTCGAACTCGGCCCCGGCTCGGGCGCGCTTGCGGCGGAATTGTTGCTGGAACTCGAGCGTCTAGATGCGTTGCCGGCGCGCTATTTTCTTCTCGAACGCAGTGCCGATTTGCGCGAACGCCAGCGCACGACATTGACACGACGTTGCCCGCATTTGCTCGAACGCTGTGGGTGGCTGGATTCGCCCCCGACACAAACCTGGCGCGGCGCGCTCATCGCCAACGAAGTGATCGATGCGCTGCCGGTGCGCGCGTTCGGGTTCCGCGGTGACGATGTGTTCGAACGCGTGGTCGGCGTGGATGGCGACGGGGCTTTCGTGTGGCGCGAAGGTCCTGCCGATGCCCGATTGCGCACCGCCATCGCGACGATCATTCCGGAAGCATCCAGCTTTCCGCAGCCCTATTCATCCGAAATCTGCACGCTGCTGGCGCCGTGGTTCACGGAAGTCACACGCACGCTCGAAGCCGGCGCGGCCTGGTTCGTCGACTACGGCTACTCGCGTGCCGAATACTATTCTCCACATCGATCGAACGGGACCCTGCGCTGTCATTGGCGCCATCGCGCGCACGACGATCCGCTGATCCTGCCCGGATTGCAGGACATCACCACGCACGTGGATTTCGACGCGCTGATTGAAGCAGGAGAATCGACCGGATTCAGACTCGCTGCGTTCGAACCGCAGGCGCAATTCCTGATACACAATGGTTTGGATGAGGTCTTCGCGCAGGCACATGCGCATGAGCCTGATGAGGCCGCTCGCTACGCACTGGCGCAGCAGGTCAAACGCCTGATCCTGCCGGGGCAGATGGGCGAGGCGTTTCGGGTCGTCGCGCTGCGGCGCTAGGTATAGGTAACGATTGTCCATACATCCACAGGCGGATAGTTGCCTGCGACTTTTGGCACCCGTATAGTCGCGCGCCTGACAGGGGTTGCGGCTCGGACGCGACAGTCGATGGCCGCCACGCAGGCAAAAACCACTTGCGCAAAGCGCAGCTTTTTCTTGGGGACAATTCCTGATGCGTACCGGTAGAAATTCATTTGCGCGCATTGCGCGCGAAGCGGTGTTCGCTATCCCGGCACTCTTGCTGTCGGCAGTCTTGCCAGCTCCGGCTCATGCACAACAAGCGCCGACTCCGCCACCTGCGGCAACTACTGTTGCATTGCCGGTAGCACTGCCCACGCAATACGACGGCGACCTGCGTGCACTGCCGCAGACGTACACACCGCCGCAGTACTATCGGATGCTCAACGAATTCGAAGCGCCGCCCAGCGAGAAGCCGCCATACATTCAGCCTTCCGCGCCGTTGCGTCCGAACAGTTCGCCGCTGGCGCCGATGCCCGCATCTTCCGCGAATTTTGCCGGCATCGGATTCAGCGACACCGTCAATGGCGGTCAGGCCGGTGGCGGTTGGCCGCCGGATACCAATGGCGACGTGGGGCCGACGTATTACATCCAGTCGGTGAATACGGCGATTGCCGTTTTCAACAAGACAACCGGCGCACGCGTCGTCGGGTTCACCATCGACCAGTTGTGGAGCGTCTCCGGTACCACGACGCCGTGCCTGAATCTGAATGATGGCGATCCCATCGTGATGCACGACGCGCGCAGCGACCGCTGGATACTGACCGATTTCGCCTTCGGATTCACGACCGGCGGCAACCCGAAGAAACCGTTTTACCAGTGCATTGCCGTATCCAAGACCAGCGATCCGGTGAGCGGCGGCTGGTATTTCTACGCCATCCAGGTCGATACCGGCGGTACGGGCAAGCCGCCTTCCAACACGCTCAACGACTATCCGAAGTTCGGCCTGTGGAACGACGGCTGCCTGTACATGGGCGCGAACGGCTTCAACATGTCGACCAGCAGCTATGCCGGCGCCATCTTCGCTTCGTTCAGCACCACCGACATGTATGCCGGCAGCGCATTGACCAGTTCGATCGGCTGGCTCCCATACGGCACGTCTTCGACCAAGGAATTCGCCCTGTTCCCGGCCGATCTGCTTGGCAGCAGCGCCGCCGCGCTGCCGCCCGCCGGCACGCCCGCCTATTTCGTCGCAGAGTCGTCAACGGGGTTCAAGTTCAATGTGCGCAAGTTCACTCCTGGCCCGAACTGCGGCGCTGGCGGCACGATGAGCGCGCGCACGGCGGTCAGTCAAGCCAGCTATCCGTCGAACTCCACCACGAGCGATTTCGTGCCGCAGAAAGGGACCAGCAATGTCCTGGACAGCCTTGAAGACCGCTTGATGCAGCGCGTGCAGTACCGCAAGGTCGGCAGCGCCGAATCGTTGTGGGTCGTGCACACGGTCGGCGACGGCAGCACCACGCCGGCGCAATCGCAATGGGCGCAGATCAATGTGACCGGCGGCACGATCTCTACCACGCCCGTGCAGCAGCAGATTTTCGCGCCGGACACGACCAAGTCGCGCTGGATGGCATCGCTGGCGGTCGACCAGCAAGGCAACATGGCGATGGGTTACAGCCTGTCCAGCGCGTCGGATTACCCCGGAATCTTTTACGCTGGCCGCCTGGTTTCGGACGTACTGAATGACCTGCCGCAAAGTGAAACTGCGCTGGTCACCGGTGGCGCGTCGCAAAACAATTGCGGCAGTTCGCCGTGCTCGCGCTGGGGCGACTACTCGTCGATGACCATGGATCCGGTCGACGATTGCACGTTCTGGTACACCACCGAGTACTACGATACTTCGGCGCATGCCAGCAATGGCAACTGGCAGACCCGCATCGGTTCGTTCAAGTTTCCGGGTTGCGGCGTCGTCAAGCAGAACCAGACCATCACGTTCCCGAACCCGGGTCCGCTGGCCTACAGCCCGAGCGGCACGTTTGCGTTGACCGCGACGGCGTCGTCCGGTCTGGCCGTGACCTACGCCTCGACCACGCCAAGCGTGTGTTCGGTATCCGGTTCGACGGCGACGATGCTCGCGGCCGGTACCTGCACGATCAAGGCCGACCAGGCCGGCAACGCAACGTACAACGCGGCGCCGACGGTGACCGACAACATCACGATCAACAAGGCAAACCAGACAATCACGTTCACCTCGACGGCTCCGGTCGGTGCGATCGTCGGTGGCGCGACATACACGGTGACGGCGAGCGGTGGCGCATCCGGCAATGCCGTGACTTTTGCCATCGACGCGAGCGCGAGTACGGTATGCTCGATCAGCGGCAACACGGTTTCGTTCACGACGGTGGGCAACTGCGTGATCGATGCGAACCAGGCCGGCAACGCCAACTACAACGCGGCGCCGCAAGCGCAGCAGTCGTTCAGCGTCGGCAAGGGCAACCAGACGATCGCGTTCCCGAATCCGGGTGCGCAGACCTACGGTCCGGGCGGCACGTTCGCCGTGGGCGCCACGGCAACGTCGGGTCTGGCGGTGACGTTCACTTCGACCACACCGGCTGTGTGCACGGTGTCCGGAACGACCGTGACGATCCAGTCGGGCGGCACCTGCACGATCAAGGCCGATCAGGCCGGCAACGCCAACTACAATGCCGCTCCGAGCGTGAGCGACAACATCACGATCAATCCGGCAAGCCAGACGATCGCGTTCCCGAATCCGGGTGCGCAGACCTATAGCCCGACCGGCACGTTTGCGGTGAGCGCCACGGCAACGTCGGGCCTGGCCGTGACGTTCACTTCGACCACACCGGCTGCGTGCACGGTTTCCGGCACGACCGTGACGATCCTCGCGGCGGGCACCTGCACGATCGATGCGGATCAGTCCGGCAACGCAAGTTATAGCGCCGCGACGACAGTTGCCGACAACATCACGATCAATCCGGCAAGCCAGACGATCACGTTCACTTCGACGGCCCCGACGGGAGCAACCGTCGGCGGCACGTATAGCGTATCGGCAACCGGCGGCGCGTCCGGCAATCCGGTGACGTTCACGATCGATGTGGCTTCGGGCAGCGTGTGCACGATCTCCGGTTCGCTGGTGACGTTCACCGCAACCGGCAGTTGCCTGATCGATGCGAACCAGGCCGGCAGCGCCAACTACGCGGCGGCGACACAGGCGCAGCAGGCGGTATCCATCGGCTTGCAGAGCCAGACGATCACGTTCCCGAATCCGGGTCCGCTGACATACAGCTTGAACGGCACCTTTGCATTGACTGCGACGGGTGGTGCTTCCGGCAATCCCGTGACTTATGTGTCGAACTCGACCGGCATCTGCACGGTGTCCGGATCCACGGCGACGATCGTTTCCGCCGGCACCTGCTCGATCACCGCGAGTCAGGCCGGCAATGCGACCTACGGCGCGGCGTCGCCGGTCACAGACCTGGTCACGATCGCTCCGGCGAGCCAGAGCATTTCGTTCACCTCGACACCGCCGGCCAGCCCCGCCATTGGCGGAACGTATGCGGTCAGCGCCACCGGTGGAGCGTCGGGCAATCCGGTGACTTTCAGCATCGACGCCGGGTCCACGGCGGGTGCCTGCTCGATCAGCGGACCGACCGTGTCGTTCAGCGGTCTTGGAACCTGCATCGTCGATGCCGACCAGGCCGGCAACGCGAACTACACCGCGGCCCCACAGGCGCAGCAGTCGTTCACGATCGGCCTGGGTACGGTCTCGCTCGTGTTCACCACGCAGCCGGCCGATGTCGCGCAGGGCACAACAGTGGGCGCGATCGCCGTGACCGAACAAAACCAGTTCGGCTATGTCGTCGCCAGCGACAACAGCAGCACGGTGGACTTCAGCGTAGCCGACTGCAGCGGCTCGGGTTCGGTGAGCCTGGGCTCGGCGACGATGAGCAATGGCGTGGCGACGTTGACGAACAGCGCACAGCGGTTCTACACGCTCACGGGCGGCACCAGCCAGCCGCCGTCGCCGGTTGCGACCGCGACCAGTTCCGGCAATTTTGCCGGCTCGGTCAGCAGCGATCCGTTCAATGTGATCGCGAACGCCGACTTCCTGTTCGCCGACGGATTCGAAAGCTGCCGCTTGTAAACCGGCGCTTCACGAAAGACTTGATCCCGCGGCTCACCCCGCGGGATCTTTTTTGTGCGTGCGAATCGCAGCAGCAATCGCCTTGTGGCGCGCGCGGCGCAGGGCCGCGCCCAATTCCGGGCCGCGCAGGCCGGCGTCCAACAACGGTTGCGCTTTCGGTTCCAGCGCGGCGTGAAACACGGCGGTGAGGTAGCGCGCCTGCGGATAATCGCTGTCGGCCATGCCCATACGCCCGCGTTTGTCCGCCGCGCAGGCGAGCAGGAATTGCGGCAGGCGTTTGGGCTGGCGGAACGCGTCGAGTTTCTCGAACAGTTCCAGCACGGTTTTCGGACGCAGCTCGAACGCGGTGTGCGCGAGCAGGTGCAGGCGGCAGACGAGCTCGGCCAGCGTGGCGTACTCCGCCGGCACTTTCAGGCGCGCGGCGAGCGCTTGCAGCGGCACGACGCCGCGTTGTTCGTGGCGGCGATGCGACGGCAATTCGGCGGCCGGGGTCAGCGCCTTGCCCAGATCGTGGGTCAGCGCGCAAAAACCGATCAGCGCATCGCCGGGCGCGATGCGCGCGGCCATGTCCAGCACCATTTCCACATGCACGCCGGTGTCGATTTCGGGATGGAATTCGGCGCGCTGCGGCACGCCGTACAGCGCATCCACCTCGGACAGGATGCGTGCGAGCGCGCCGCAATCGCGCAACGCGCGCACGAAGGCGCTCGGCGCGCGTTCGGCCAGTGCCTTGCGCGTTTCCGCCCAGACCCGCTCGGGCACCAGGTGATCGACCTCGCCATCGCGGACCATGACGCGCATCAGTTCCTGCGTCGCGGCGGCGATGCGGAATCCGCGCTCGGCATAGCGCGCGGCAAAGCGTGCCACGCGCAGGATGCGCACCGGGTCTTCGGCGAATGCCGCCGACACATGGCGCAAGATGCCGGCGCGCAAATCCGCCGCACCGGCGAACGGGTCGATCAATGCGCCGTCATCATCCTGCGCGATCGCATTGATGGTCAGGTCGCGTCGGCGCAGATCGTCTTCCAGCGTGACCGACGGATCGGTATCGAACGCGAAACCGTGATAGCCGCGGCCGGTCTTGCGTTCGGTGCGCGCCAACGCGTATTCCTCTTGCGTTTGCGGATGCAGGAACACGGGGAAATCCTTGCCGACCGGCTTGAACCCGGCGCGCAGCATTGCGTCCGGCGTGGCGCCGACGACGACGTAATCGCGATCGGTGACCGGCAGGCCGAGCAGGCGATCGCGCACGGCGCCGCCGACCAGAAAGGTTTTCATGCGCGCATTATGCGGCATCACCGCATGGGTACATCAGCCGGTGTCCGCTAATTGCCGAAACCATCCGCAAAGATGCGATCGAATTCGAGCTGATGAAGGGCGACGCCGAATTGATCGCCTGACGCCACTTTCCAGATGCCGCCACCGCGTGTGATCGCGGCCACCTGATTGCCTTGCCCGAGACTCGATCCGAGCGCAATGGCTGTCGCCGTGACAGTTCCGGTCGTACCGTCGACCAATGTGGGCGCGCCGTTGTCGGCGACCAGCAGATTCCCGATGTCGCCATTCAATGCCGATATCGCGTTGACCGGCGCGGGCAATGAAAAACCACGCAAATACGCCTGGGTCGCGGCGTCGTAGAATGCGACCGCTCCGTTGTGCTGGAATACGGCGATCTCTGCACCATTCACGCCATGCGGTACGTAGGTCGCCCCATCGGCCGTGGCAACCAGTGTCCAGTCGAGCAAGTGGGTCTGGATGTTGTAGGCACGCAAGCTTCCGGGAAGTACGGCGATCATTTCACTGGATGGCGAAGATGCGGGGCCGGTGACCAGCACGCCAAGGATGTTCGAGAAGCCCGAACCCATCTGCACGGATGTCCACAACGGATGCCCGTCGACGCCCGAAAACACCTGCAATTCGGCTCCACTTGATCCTGTGCTGCTCGGTTCGGTTGCAGCTACGAAATCCATGACCCCGTCGTTGTCGAAATCGACCGCCGCGGCATCCATCAAATAGCGGCTTCCCAATGGCCCGCTGGCGTAGCTGCCGATCTGCAGTTTGACGGTCTTCGTCGCACCGTCCAGGACATCAATTCGCCCGTCGTAGCCGCTGCTGCCGGCAAGGACGATGTCCATCGCAGCATCTGCAGCATGTGGCAAAAGAAGGATTCGTGAAGTAGAAATGGCGAACGGATCGTTGCCATTGCCGCCGACGTTGGGTGATGTCCATTTCAATACACCTGTATCGGCGTCGTAAATATCGACAGCCCCGTAGCCATTGTAATTATTGCCGGCAACGACAAACTCGTCATGGCCATCGCCATCGACATCGCCGAGGGCTACTGGCGAGAAAACGCCCTGCAGTGGTGCGAAGGACCAATCGACCAGGCCGCTGCGATTATTAACTGCCTCCATTGCTATGGCGTTAAAGGATGGCTGCGCCGCACCGAAAACGATTTCCGGGATGCTGTTCCCCTTGATATCGGCAGATTCGACGGCGTTGATGCCCCAGCCGGGATTGTGGATCGAAAAACGCAACTGCTGCGTACTCGTGTCGTAGGCGTTTATCGAGCCCCATTGCGCGTCGCCTTCGAGGATGACGTCGTAGTTGTTGTTGTCGAGGTTTGCGAACGCCAGGGCCGCGATGCCGCCGTTCGAATTTCCGGCGCTCCACAGCGGCGACCACGGAGTGCCGCGAAATACGGAAAACGAAGACCACGACGTTGCTCCGGCGAATTGCGTGGTGGCATCACCGAGCGCATGACCCGTGGCCAAATGGGATCCGAACCCGTCGATGTATTGCCAGTCGGTGGCCCGGGTCAGGCCGTCGATGACGAGTCCTGGCGTCGTATTCAGGATGATCTCTGATTCGGGATTGGCATCGAGCTGTGCCAGCGCGACTTCGGACGCACCCGAAACCGGGTAAGTCCACAATTGCGCCCCATTGTTGGTGGCGTAGGCATACAGGGAACCGGATGTCAGCACCACGAGACTGGCGCTTCCACCGCCATCAAGATCTCCGATTGCGGCGGACGTTGCATTCGCGGCGACCGTGAATTTGTCTTGTTCGGCCAACGGCCAGCCGGAAAAATCGCGCAGGGTGCCGTCGGCCGCTAGCGTGAACACATGTGCACTGCCGCCGATGGTGGCCGAAAGTACCTTCACTATGCCGGTCGTGTCCGGCAATACCAGCGCTTGCGAGATGCCGATACTCTGATCTGCCTGTTGCGACAACACGAACAGGATCGAGGTGCCGTTTCGATTGCCAGTGAAAACCATGTCCGGCTTGCCGTCGCCGGTAACATCGGCGACAGCGATTCCACTGGCGGCGGTGGAGTCCGCGCCCAGGATGTTGCGCCATTGTTCACTGAATGCAGGGTTCGCCGGGGTGTTTGCAACACACACATTGCCAAGCGAAAGCACCAATGTTGCCCAGAAACATGCCTGCTTGCGTAGCGAGTGGCTCGACATGAGAACTTCCCTTGGCGATTGCCTTCGCCCCGAATCATCTCAGAAATCGGGACGCTTCGCAGTCGGGGTCGGTGAAACAGAAACCTGGTTGGAGTCCGATTTGGAAACCTGACACACCACATCCTTGCGCGGTGCATTCGCGGGCGGCGGCGCGTAGGCCTTGCCGATGTGCGGAAGGCGCGCAGCGAGCGGAATCACCTTGCGATTCAGGCGCCAGTCGTAGATCACCGCGAACGCGAGCACGCGCGCGACATATTCGCGGGTTTCCTTGTACGGAATCGTTTCGATGAAAAAATCCGGCTCGAGGCTGTCGCGCGCATCGATCCAGCGCCCGACCGGGTCGGGACCGGCGTTGTACGCGGCGGTTGCCAGCCAGGGACTGCCGTCGTAGCGCAAAGCCATCTTCGCCAGGTATTGCGTGCCGAGGCGGATGTTCAGGTCCGGATCGAACAAGGCGGCCGCGCCGGAAAACGACACGCCGAGTTGCTTGGCCAGGTGTTTCGCCGTGCCCGGCAGCAATTGCATCAGGCCGAACGCGTCGGCGCCGGAACGCGCATCGGTGGTCCACGCGCTTTCGGCGCGGATGATGGCGTAGGCCCAGGCCGGGTCGATGCCCGCGGCGCGGGCATCGCTCACGACGTCGCCGCGTCGCGCCAATGGAAAACGCAGGTCGTAGTAATGCAGGTCGTCGCCGCGATTGAAGGCGTAGACGGCGCGGTCGTGCCAGCCGCGATCCGCGGCGAGCAGCACCGCCTGTTTGCGTTGCGCAGCATCCAGTCGCGACAGCGCGAAATCCCATTCGCGCCGCGCCTGTGGCAGGCGATCGATGGCGAAGAATTCGAACGCGCGCGCAAGGTCGGCTTGTTTGCGCAGGGATTTGTCGATGGCGGCATCGGTCGTGATCTCGCTCGCGCAGATCGTATACGGCAACTTGAGCCAGTCGGCGGCGAGAAAGCCGTGGAAATTCGCCTCGCGCGCGACGGATTCGAAGATCGATGTTGCTGCGTCCTTGCGGTCGAGTTTCACCAGCACGCGTGCGCGCAGGTAGCGCCAACGCGCGTCGGATTTTTGCGTGTCGCTCATCGTGTCGAGCGCAGCCAGCGCGTCTTTCCAGTCCTGCGCGGCCACGGCCAGGCGCACGCGCCATTCGCGGCTGGTGTCGTCGGTGGCCTGCGCCGGCAGCGCGTCGAGACGGCGCAACGCATCCGGCGCATAGCTCGATGCGTTGAAGACGGCGATCGCGCGCATGATGTCGTCGCGCTGGCCGGCATCGAAGTGGAAGTGCGTGGACAATTTCGACCACTGCGATTCGGCGCTGTCGCTGTTGCGCCGCGCCAGGCGCAGGAAAGCGACGGTTGCGGCTTGCCGCGCGCGCGCGTCGTCCGGCCATGCCGCGGCCTTGTCCAGCGCGCCTGCCGGATCGCGAATCGCGGCGGCGATGCGCTGCGCGTCGTTGCGTGCGCTGCCCTCGAGCATGGTCGCGAGCGTGTCGACGAGTCCGGCTTGCCCGGCGCTTGCAGCAAGATCGATGCGTTGCCAGATCAGGGCAGGCGTCAATTTATCCCGCGACCATGCGGTTACAGCAGCGCAGGCGTCCGGCAGGGGCTTTGCGGACAGCCACAATGCTTCGGCATCGGCATGAAAATCCACCTTCTTGCCGAGCGCGATGCGTGCGTGCAGGGCGTTGCATTGTTGCGTCTGGCTCGCCCCGTCGGCGGTATACAAATCCAGAAAGTCCTTCCAGTTTTCGCGCCGTGCGAGCTCGGTCAGGTAGGCGTCGCGCCACAATTTCGCCGGCAGCGAATCCGGCCAGGCGGCGAGAAATTTTCTGGCTTCCGGATCCTGCACGTCCTGGATGCGCCGTTGCAGCGAGGCCAGTTCCAGGTAGGGAAACAGCGGATAACTCTCCAGCCCTGACGCAAGCTTGCGCCAGGCGCCGTCCGGACCATGCTGCGCGGCCTCCCAAACCAGCGGAAAACGCGCACGTTGGCCGGCCAGATCGTCGGCGCGGGCGGCGAAGCCTGCGATCAGGGCAAATCCCGCGCCAAACAGCTGAAATGCACGCAAGTATGGACGTCCAAACATTATTTTTGCCGCATCGGTCACGTCATCCAGTGTAGTCCAACGCGGGCGCCTTCTGCATGGCTTTTGGCCCCTAGGCAAAGCGCATGCGCTGTGCCATGATCGCCGCTACATTACAAAAATTTTACAACGCGGCCCCGGAGTTGCCGAGGTCCTGGTTGCATCCGGTTTTCACTCGATCATTCACTTTGGGAGACTACCTATGACACGCTACAACCCGCGCCTGCTTGCGGCCGGTATTTCCGCTGCCCTGGGCGGTTTGATGCTGGGCATGGTTGCCACGCCGGTTCTGGCCCAGAACAAACCTGGCAGCGATGCGCAGAAACTCGAAGCCATCGAAGTCACCGGTTCGCGCATCAAGAAGGCCGAAATCGCCGACCAGACGCCGGTCGTCACGATCTCGGCGAAGGACATTGCACAGACCGGCCTCGCCTCGATCGGCGACGTGATCCAGCAATTGTCGGTCAGCGGCTCGGCGCTCAACACCAAATTCAACTCGGCCGGCAATTTCGGCTTCGCACCGGACGGCTCGGGCGTAGGCTCGGGTTCGACCACGATCTCCCTGCGCAACCTCAACGCCAAGCGCACCCTGATCCTCGTCGACGGCCTGCGCTGGGTGAACGAATCCTCGGCCTCGGGCGTGTCCGCCGCTGTCGACCTGAACACGATTCCGGCCGGCATCGTCGACCGCATCGAGATCCTCACCGACGGCGCCTCCGCGCTGTACGGTTCGGACGCTATCGCCGGCGTGATCAACATCATCACCAAGAAAGGCCAGGATGGCGGCGCGCTCCACGCCTACTATGGCAACTATTCGGTTGGCGACGGCAAGACCGTGAACGGGGACGTTTCCTTCGGCGGCCATGGCGATCGCTACAGCTTCTTCGTCGACATCAGCCACTACAAGCAGAATCGCATCAGCGCTGCGGACTGGGACCGTTCCAGCACGACCTGCGTGCCCGGCACCGGCCTGGACAACTGTTCGTCGGCCACGCCGACCACGCGCGTCCTGTTCGATACCCCCGGAGGCGTCGATTTTGGCGGCTTGTGCCCTGGTGGCTTTTGCAACATCACGGCCAATGGCGTGGCGCCGTCCGGCGGTGTGCAGCAGTTCCCGTCCGGTTACCACCATTGGCGTGGCGGGCCGGATCGTTTCAATTTCGCGCCGTACAACCTGCTGTTGACGCCGTCGGAGCGCACCGGTTTCTTTGCCCAGACCGACTACAAGCTCACCGATGACATCCACTGGTACATGAAAGGCCTGTACAACACGCGCAAGTCGACCAACCAGGCCGCGCCGGAACCGATCTTCATCGGCCAGGCGTTCTGTTTCCTGATCGATCGCTGCTACACGGTCAATATCGACAAGACCAATCCGTACAACCCGTTCGGTTTCACCCTGGATTCGAACAGCCCGGACTTCGGCCTCGGCCGGCGCCCGGTCGAAGGTGGCCCGCGCATCTTCAGCCAGGACGTGGACACGCGCTATTTCGCCACCGGCCTTACCGGCAGCTTCGGCTGGAACGAGCACAACTACAACTGGGATGTGAACGTCGTCCGCACCGACAACAACGCCACCCAGAATGTCACCGGCACCTACAACATGGCGCACATCGCCGAGGGCGTCGGCCCGCTGGCGGCCTGTCAGGCTGACCCGAGGTGCGTGCCGGTCAATCTGTTCGGCGGCCCGGGCACGTTGACGCCGGACATGCTCAATTACATCCTGTACAACGAGCACGATCTGAGCCATCAAGCCATGGGCGTGGTCACGGCGAACCTGTCCGGCGACCTGTTCCAGCTGCCGGCCGGCGCGCTGGATTTCGCCACCGGGTACGAGCATCGCAACCTGTCCGGCACCTACACACCGGATGCGGTCGTGGCCGCGGGCGACTCCAACGGCGTGCCATCCAAGGCAACCTCGGGCGGTTACAACGTCGATGAGTTCTATGTCGAGTTGAACGCACCGCTGGTCGCTGACGCGCCGTTTGCCAAGGCGTTGAACATCGACGTGGCCTCGCGCTATTCGGATTACTCCACGTTCGGTGGCACCACCAACAGCAAGGTTGGCTTCCGCTGGCAGTTGAACGACGACCTGACCTTCCGCGGCACCTGGGCGCAAGGCTTCCGCGCGCCGTCGATCGGCGAGTTGTACGGCACGTTCGCGCGCTTCGACGCAACCCTGACCGATCCGTGCAATTTCGACAGCCCGATCCAGAGCCCGACCGTGGCGGCGAATTGCAAGGCCCTGGGCGTGCCGAATCCGGCTACCTACCAGCAATCCAACACGCAGATCTCGGTACTCACCGGCGGCAACCGCAATTTGCAACCGGAAAAATCCAAGAACACCACCTTGGGCGGCGTCTACAGTCCGTCGTGGGCCGAGAACACGGGTTGGTCGCAGAAGCTCGACTTCGAGCTGACCTGGTACAAGATCAACGTCAATGACGCGATCCAGGCGAAAGATGCGCAAACCCTGCTCAACCGCTGCGCGCAAACGCTCGATCCGGTGTTCTGCGGCGTGCAGGATCGCAATGCCGCAGGTTACATCGCCTTCCTCAACGACACGCTGGGCAACCTTGGCAAAGTCGATACGCGCGGCTTCGACTTCGGTGTGAACTGGGTCGGCCCGGAAATGGGCTGGGGCCGCCTCGGCGCAAGTTGGCAGAGCACCTATGTCGACAAATATAGTGCGATCGACACGACCACGGGTCTGGCCGAGCCGGACGGCGTCGGTATCGAGGTGCACGACAGCGGCATCGCGCGCATCCGATCCACCCTGCGCACGACCTGGACTTACGGCGAATGGTCGGCAGGCTGGGCCATGCGTTACATGTCTGCGCTGACCGAGGATTGCGCGGCCGCTGGCGGTTACGCGATCTGCAAGGGCGCGGCCACGGCGCAGTTCCCGGACGGATTCAACCGTCTTGGCGCCACCACCTACCACGACGTGCGCGCGAGCTGGAATGTTCCGTTGAGCACGCCGCTGACGGTGTCGGCCGGCATCAACAACGTGTTCGCCAAGGAAGCGCCGGTGTGCCTGAGCTGCTCGCTCAACGGCTACGACGCGTCGAACTACGATCTGCCCGGCCGCTTCTGGTATGTGGAAGCCAGCCTCAAGTTCTGATCGAGGCTGCAACCGGCAACAAAATTACGGGCCGCCTTGTGCGGCCCGTTTTTTTGGCCGGAAGCATTCTTGCCGCGCGAGTCGGCGCGTCACCAGTCGCGATGCAGCATCGGTCACTCCACGGTCACGGATTTCGCCAGATTGCGCGGCTGGTCCACGTCCGTGCCGCGCTGTACGGCGACGTGGTAGGCGAGCAGTTGCAATGGAATCGTGAACACGATCGGCGCGATCAGCTC
>JAFEEK010000220.1 GCA_018241165.1 Pseudomonadota bacterium | reverse complement strand
GGCATAGGGATTGGCGGAAGGCATGCCGGGATTGTCCGGCAGTGCGGCGGTGCGGGCAAGCCTGTCACCGGATCTGTTTCGCCAACGCCACGAAATCGGATGGCTGCAACTGCTCGGCGCGCGCACGCGGATCGACGCCAGCGGCAGTGATCGCGTTGGCATCCATCACGCCGGACAAGGCATTCGACAGCGTCTTGCGGCGCTGGCCGAAGGCGGCGCGGACGACGTTGCCGATGATGCCGAAATCGACGTCTGGAAGTTGCTGCGCCGGCAGCGGCGTGAGCCGCACTACGGCCGAATCGACCTTCGGCGGTGGCCGGAAGGCGCCGGGCGGCACGCGCAGCAGCGGTTCGACCGCGCAGCGCAGTTGCAACATCACCGACAGGCGCCCGTAGGTTTTGCTGCCCGGTGCTGCGGCCATGCGGTCCACCACTTCCTTTTGCAGCATGAAGTGCATGTCCGTGATCGCGGCGGCGTGATCGAGGCAGTGAAAAAGTATCGGCGTGGAAATGTTGTAGGGCAGGTTGCCGACAAGGCGGATCGGCGCGCCGTGCGCCAATGCGGTGAAATCCACGGTGAGCACATCGGCGTTGACGATGGACAGTTCGCCGATGTCGAGGGATTTTTCGCGCAGCGGCTCGATCAGGTCGCGGTCGAGTTCGATCGCGGTGAGTTTTCCCGCGGCGCGCAACAGCGGCAAGGTCAGCGCGCCTTCGCCCGGGCCGATTTCGACGATGCGTTGATCCGGTCGTGGCGCGATCGCATCGACGATGCGGCGCAGGATGCCCGGATCGTGCAGGAAGTGCTGGCCGAAACGTTTGCGCGGAATGTGCGCGTTCATGCGCGCGCGAGTTCCATCGCCAGCTTCGCCGCGGCAATCAGGCTCGCCGGATCCGCCTTGCCGGTTCCGGCGAGATCCAGCGCAGTACCGTGATCGACCGAGGTGCGCACGAACGGCAGGCCGAGCGTGATATTGACGGAATCGCCGAAACCCAGTGCCTTGAGCACGGGCAGGCCCTGGTCGTGGTACATCGCAAGATACGCATCGAAGCGCGCCCGCTGCGCCGGCACGAAGGCGGTATCCGCGGACAGCGGACCTTCCAGTTGCATGCCATCGGCGCGCAGTGCGGCCAGTGCAGGCGCGATTACGTCGATTTCCTCGCGGCCGAGGTGCCCGCCTTCGCCGGCATGCGGATTCAATCCGAGCACTGCGATGCGTGGATTGTCGATGCCGAAGCGGTGGCGCAAATCGTTGTGCACGATGCGCAAGACGCGCACCAGCGTGGCCGCGGTGATCGCAGCGGGTACCTCGACCAGCGGCAGGTGTGTGGTCGCCAGGGCCACTCGAATACCCGGCGCAACGAGGAGCATCGTCACGTCGCATTTGGCGCGTTGTGCGAAAAATTCGGTATGCCCGGTGAACGCGATGCCGGCGTCGTTGATGATGCTCTTTTGCACCGGCGCGGTAACCAGCGCGTCGAATTCGCCGTCGAGGCAGCCGTCGGCAGCGCGCGCGAGCATGGCGACGACGTAGGGCGCGTTGCGCACGTCGAGCTTGCCGGGCGCGATCGGCGCAGGTGCGGGAACATGCACGTAGCGCAGTGAACCTGGCGCGCGTGCGCGGCGCCATTGCCCGTCATCGGTTTCGAGGGTGAGCGCAATGCCGTGCGTTTGTGCCGCGAGCAGCAGCGCGTCCTTGTCGCCGATGGCGATCAGGTCGGCGGGAAGATCAGTCGCCGCAAGCGCGGCGACGATTTCAGGCCCGATGCCGGCCGGTTCGCCGGTGGTGATGGCCAGCCGTGGCAGCCAGGCCTGGTCGTTCATCGCCGCGCTCAGGGAGCGGACTTGTCCGGGTCGGACTTGGATTCGGCGCCCGGCAAGCGGATTTCGACGTAGGCCTCGGAACGCACCTGGCGCAGGAAATCTTCGTAGGCCTGCTCGGCCTTGCGGTTGCGGATCACCTCGCGCGCTTGTTCGCGCTTCATTTCCTTGCTGCGATCCTGCTGGCGCGTACCTTCGAGTTGCAGGATGTGCCAGCCCAGATCGCTCAGGAACGGCTGCGAGACTTCACCGTCCTTGAGCGAGGTCAGGGCGGTGGCCACCGACGAACCGTACTGATCGATCGGGAACCAGCCCATGTCGCCGCCGGCGCCGGCGGTGCTCGGATCCTGCGAATCCTTCTTTGCCAGCGTGGCGAAATCTTCGTGGCCATTGACGATGCGATTGCGGATATCCTCGATCGTCTTCTTCGCCTGGTCGCTGCTGGTCAGTTCGTTGACCTTGATCAGGATGTGGCGTGCGTGGTACTCGGTGACGACCTGCTTGCCGTCGGTGCGTTTGTCCACGAGCTTGACGATGTGGAAACCGCTCGGGCCGCGCAGCGGCTGCGAAACGTCGCCGGGCTTCATGCCTTCGACGAGGTTGGCGAACGCTTCGGGCACTTCGTCGTAGCCGCGCCAGCCCAGGTCGCCGCCCTGCAACGCATCCTGCGCGCTGGAATACTGGATTGCCGCGGTGGTGAAATCCATGCCGCCATCGATCTTGGCCTTGACCTCATCGGCCTTGGCGCGCGCGGCCGCGATCTGCGACGCATCCGCGCCATTGGGCAGGCCGATCAAAATGTGCTGCAGGTGCACCTGGCCGGACTTGAGGCTGTTGCTGGCGAGCAGGATGTCGATTTCCGAATCGCTGACGTTGGATTGGCCTTGCACCACGCGTTGCTGCAGGCGCTGCACCAGCAGCTGGTCGCGCAGGTGATCGCGGAAATCGGCATAGTTCATGTTCTGGCTGGCGAGCGAGGCGCGCAGCTGGTCCACGGTCATCTTGTTGCTCTCGGCCACGCGCTGCATGGCCTGGTCGATTTCGGAATCGTTGACGCGAATGCCGGTGTCCTTGGCGCGGGCGACCTGCAGGCGCAGCATGATCAGGCTTTCCAGCACCTGGCGTTCGAGCACGTCGCGCGGCGGCAGTTGCTGCGGATTGGCGCGGTACTGGTTGAGCACGTTCGCCACCGCGGCATCCAGCTCGCT
>JAFEEK010000021.1 GCA_018241165.1 Pseudomonadota bacterium | reverse complement strand
CGGCGGCGTCGCGCGATTCGAACCAGGCGAACACGCTGGGACCTGCGCCGGAAATGCTCGATCCCATCGCGCCATTGTCGAGTGCTGCCTGTTTCACCTGCGCGAATCCGCCGATCAGCGGTGCGCGCCGCGGTTCGACGAGCACATCGCGTAATCCTTCGCGCACCAGCGCGGCGTCGCCGCGACGACAACCTTCGAGAAACAATGCAAGGTTCGCACTCTGCGCGACGAATTCGCTGATCGCATATGCGCCTTGCAACGCTTCGCGCGCGCGGCGGGTTTCCAGCACCGCGTGCGGATGCACGAGAACGCTGTGCCACGCATCGGGCACGTCAATCGGAATGATGCGCTGCGCCGTGGTCAGGGCGACGCCGCCGACCAGCATGGGCCCGACGTTGTCGCCATGGCGTCCGCCGCTGGCCACGGATTCGCCGTCCAGCGCGAACGGATAGAGCGCGTGCACATCCAGCGGATTTTCCAGCAACGCATTCGCGGCGACCAGCGCCGCCACGCAACTGGCCGCCGAGCCGCCCATGCCCGATCCGAACGGGATGCCCTTGTCGAGTTCGATCTCGAAGCCGAACGGCAGATGCAGGGATTCACGCAATGCGATCAGCGCCGCGCCAGCGGTGTTGCTGGCAGCATCCATCGGCAGATTGTCGAGTCCGCGAATGGCGACGATACGCACGACGGGTTCGTCGATGCGGCGCACGGTTGCACGATCGCCGGCGCCTTCGAAGGTCTGGCCAAGGATATCGAAACCGACGCCGAGGTTGCCGATGGATGCTGGAGAAAAGGCAAAGGCTTGTTTCATACACGCGCTCCGAGCGACGCCGCCACGCGCAACAAGTCCGCGAACACGCTTGCGGCGGTGACTTCCGGGCCTGCGCCGGGACCTTGCACGACCAGCGGATTGTCGCAGTAGCGGCGCGTGGTGAATTGCACGACGTTGTCGGTCAGGCGCAGGTTCGCGAACGCATGCGTGCGTGGCAGTTCGACCAGACCCACGCTGGCTATGCCGTTTCGATCGAGACTTGCGACGTAACGCAGCACATTGTCGCGCGCTTGCGCTTGCGCGAAACGCGCGGCGATGGCGGCGTCGAGTTCGCCAAGACGCGTCATGAATTCGTCGCGGCCCGCGCCTTGCAGTGTTGGCGGCACCAGATTTTCAACGGTGACGTCATCGAGCGACAACTCGCGACCGGCTTCGCGTGCGAGGATCACCAGCTTGCGCGCCACGTCGGTGCCGGAAAGATCGTCGCGCGGATCCGGCTCGGTGTAGCCCAGCGCGTGCGCTTCCAGGATCAGCTTCGAGAACGGCATGCTGCCATCGTAGCGATTGAACAGCCACGCCAGCGTTCCGGAGAAAATGCCTTCGACCGCGACCAGTTCGTCGCCCGTGTCGAGCAGGTCGCGCAGGGTCTGGATGATGGGCAAGCCGGCGCCGACCGTGGCTTCGTAGCGAAAGTGCGCGCCGCCGCTGGCGGCCGCCGCGCGGATCGCGCGATAGCGTTCGATGGGTCCCGCGCCGGCCTGTTTGTTCGGCGTGATCACGTGGATGCCGGCGCCGAGCCATTCCGGATAACGTGCGGCAACATCATCGCTGCCGCTGCAATCCAGGATCACGGTGTGCGGCAGGTGCGCGGCGATCAGGTGCTTGAGGAATCCGTCGATGTCGTTGTCGACGAAATCCGCATCACGATCGCGCCAGTTCGAGCCGAGGTCCTTTTCATCGGCGAGCAGGAATTTCGTGGACAGGATCGCGCGCAGGCGCAGGTCGAGTCCGGCGTCGCGGCGCAGGCGCGGCGCGGCAGCCGATATCTGGTCGAGCAGGGCCGCGCCGACCTTGCCCGGGCCGATCAGGCCTACCGAAACCGTGCGCGGCGACAGCCAGAACGCGGCGTGCGCGGCGCGCAACGCGACCGTGGCCTGTTCGCGTGCGATCGCGACCGAGATGTTGCGTTCGGACGCGCCCTGCGCGATGGCGCGGATGTTGATGCGCGATCGCGCCAGCGCCTCGAACAGGCGCGCGGCAACGCCCGGCGTGCCGGCCATGCGATCGCCGACCGCGGCAAGCACGCTGATGTCGCGCGCGACGTGCACGGCGTTGATCTGGCCGCTGGCCAGTTCGCGTGCGAACGCGCCTTCCACCGCCGCGCGCGCGCGGTCCGCTTCGGCGGACTTGAGCACGCAACTGATCGAATGCTCGGACGAACTTTGCGAGATCATCGCGACCGACACGTGCGCCGCGCGCAATGCCGCGAACACGCGCTCGGCGGTGCCGGGCACGCCGAGCATGCCGGTGCCTTCGACTTCGAGCAGGGCAAGGTCGTGGGCGAGGGTGATGCCCTTGACCGGCCCGTTCGCATCGCCGGTCGCGTCGATGCGCGTGCCCGGATGCCCGGGCTTGAACGTGTTGCGTATGTGGATCGGCAGGTTGCGCGCGATGGCCGGGGCCATGGTCTGCGGATGGATGACCTTGGCGCCGAAGTAGGCGAGTTCGCAGGCTTCGTCGTAACTCATCGCCGCCAGCGTCACCGCTTCGGGTTCCACGCGCGGATCGGCGCTGAGCACGCCGTCGACGTCGGTCCAGATGTGCAACTGTTCGCTGCCGGACAGGGCGGCGAAGATCGCGCCGGAAAAATCGCTGCCGTTGCGGCCGAGCACGGTGTCGCGGCCGTGCTCGTCGCGCGCGACATAGCCGGTGACGACGATGCGATCCTGCGCGTGGTCGCGGCGCCAGGCGTCGAAGCGCTGGCGCGTGGCGTCCCAGTCGACGGCGGCGCCGAGTTCTTCGTGGCGCACGATGAGCACTTCGCGCGCATCGAGCAACGCATAGTCGGCGCCGAGCGTGCGCAGGCAGGCGTGCAGCAGGTGCGCGGACCAGACTTCGCCGTTGCCGCTCGCCGCCTCGGCGATGCCGTGGCTGGCGCCGCGCAGTACCGCGATCGCATTGATCGTGTCGGCGAGTTCGCCGAAGCGGCCTTCGATCCACTCGCAGGACGGGCCGGCGGCGGCGCCGAGCAAGTCGCGCGCGGTATCGATGTGGCGCCGGCGCAGCGCGTCGAACGGCTTGCGCCAATGCGCATGGCCGTGAGCCGCGGTATCGGCGCAGTCCAGCAGCGCGTCGGTGACGCCGCGCATCGCCGACACCACGACGATCTGCTTGTTCTCGGGGCGCGCCGAAACCAGTTCGGCGACATGCCGGATGCACGCGGCAT
>JAFEEK010000219.1 GCA_018241165.1 Pseudomonadota bacterium | reverse complement strand
CCATTGACGGCGTTCGGCCGTATTCACGCCGCGCCGCCTTCACGCGGCAGGCGCAGGGTGAAGATCGCGCCGCCACCGTCACGGTTTTGCGCGCTCACGCTGCCGCCGTGTTCTTCGGCAATCTTCTTGACCACTGCAAGGCCCAATCCGGTGCCGCGCTGTTTGCTCGACGTGTACGGCTCGAACCAGCGCTCGCCGAAACCTTCCGGCAGTCCCGGACCGTTGTCGGCAATACTGAGCTCAATCCACTTTTGCGCATTTTCCACAATGTCTTGTGTTGCGACCTCGACGTGCGGCTTGCGCGTGTCGCCGATCGCTTCGAGCGCGTTCTTCATCAGGTTGTGCAGCAGTTGGCGCAGGCGGCCGGCGTCGGCGCGCAGGATCGGCGTCTGCGCCTGGAACCGGCGCGTGAGCTGGATGCGCTGGTCGTTTTCGTACAGGTCCAGCACCTCGCCGGCGAGCGCGTGCAAGTCCAGCGCGCGCGCCTCGATCTGCGGCGGCCGCGCGTAATCGCCGAACGCGTTGACCAGGGCCTTGAGCGCCTCGACCTGGGCGACGATGGTGTGCGTGGCGCGGTCGAGCACGTCGGTGTCGTCCGGCGGCAGGCGGCCGATGAAGCGGCGGCGCAATCGCTCCGCCGCGAGCTGGATCGGCGTAAGCGGGTTCTTCACTTCATGCGCCAGGCGCCGCGCGACTTCGGCCCAGGCCGCGTCGCGCTGGGCGCGATCGAGTTGGGTCAGGTCGTCGAACACGGCGACGATGCCGGAATCCGCGCCGAGTTCTGCGCCGCGCAGCAGCAGCAGGCGGCGCTCCTCGCCACGCTCAAGCACCACTTCCTCGCGCCATTCGCGCATCCCCTCGCGGGCGTGCTGCAGGATCGGATCGAGCAGCGGCGCGAGTTGCGCATGATCGCGGCGCAACATCGAAAGATGCTGGCCGATATAGCGCGCCAGCGGCACGTCCAGAATCGATTCGGCGGCGCGGTTCACTGTGCGCAACGTGCCGCTGCGGTCGATGCCGAGTACGCCCGCCGACAGGCGTTCGAGCACGGCGCGCAAATACGCGCGCTGGCCTTCGGTTTCCTGCGCGCTGTGGGTCAGGCGCGCGTTGGACAACTCCAGTTCGCGCTGCATCTGGTTGAACGAGGAAAGCAGGAAGCCGAGTTCGTCGCGACTGCCAACCGGCAATGGCGTGTCGTAGCGGCCGGCGCCGACCGCGCGCGTGGCCGCGGCGAGGCGCCCGATCGGCGCGGTGAGGCGCCGCGCGATGCCGAACGCGAGCATCAGCGCGAACAACACCGACAGCAGCAACACGAACGTCAGCACCAGCGTAAAGGTGAGCTTGAGCGAGCCGCGCAGGAATTTCAGGCGCTGGAAATCGAAGTTCGCCTGCTCCACGCCGGTGGTCAACGCCTGCATGCGCGCCGGCAGGGGAAACAAGGCCTGCAGCAGGCGTTCGTTGCCGGCCGTCGTCGCCGGCAGCGGATCGACCACGCGCAACACCAGGCGCGATCCGAGCGGCTCGGCTGCGGCGTAGTGGCCGTTGCCTTGCACCTGCAGCAAGATCGCCGAATCCGGATAAGCGGGCGTGAGCAGTTGCGGATCGGCGCTGGCGGTCGCGAGCACGGATTGATCCTTTTCGAACACCGCCAATTGCAACGCGCCTTGCGCGTCGATTGCCGAATCCAATCGCTTTTGCAGGTCCGTATCGCCGGCCTCGCGCAACGATTGCGCCAGCGCCGCGCTGTGCTGCTGCGCGCTTTGCAGGCGCTCGTCGAGATAGACGCGGCCGATTTCCAGCGCATCGTCCATGGCGTGCTCCATGCGCACGCTGAACCAGGTGTCGATGGTCGCGTCGAGGAAATTCAAGGCGAAGCCGTAGACCACGAATACCGGCGGCAGCGCGAGCACGATCAGCATCGCCAGCACGCGCCGGTTCAGGCGCGCGCCCGGCGCATCCGCGCGCAGTTCCCGGCGCAGCCGCAACAGCCGCTGCACGATGATCGCCACCAGCACCAGCAGCGCAAGCACGCTGGCGCCGAGCAGCCACGGATACCAGGCGCCAAGCCGGCTCGTACCGCTGGCCGCATCGTTGGCCAGCACCAGCGCCGCGGCCAGCAGCACGGCCACGGCCAGCACCGGCAGCGCGCGCCGGAGCAGGCGCATCAGCCGGCCCGGGCGCGCCATGTCCAGATTCCGCTATCCATGCGCCAGGCCGATTCCAGCATGGCGGGCAGGCGCAGGGCGCCGGGCAGGGCGTCGCGATCGAGCGCGATGCGCACGTCCATTCGGATCGCGCCTGCACCATCCGCACCGACCCGATCTTCACTGATCCGAGCCTCACTGATCAGGGGCAGGCGCAGGTTTTCCATCGCCTGCAGCGCCAGCGCGCGCACCGCGTAGCTGCGCTGCGTGCCATCCTCGGCAGTGCTGACCTGGTATTGGCGCGAAAGCGGGAAGTAGCGCAGCCGGATGTGCCGCCGAACGTGGATTGCATCGCCGGCACCATCGATGTTCGCGGTAACGACGAACGGCAGCTCGATGCCGTGATCGAGCGCATCCAGCACCTGCGCGTCCGGCCGCCAGTCGCTGCGCACGGTGAGCGCGCCGGCTTCCAGTGTCGCCGAACGCACGACAAACGCGCCGGGCGCACGCGCGCAGGCCGCCAGCGCGGTGCACAAAAGTATACTAATTGTGTTTGTCCACAAGCGCATAAAAAAATCCGTCCATGCCGGATTCGCCCGGCAGGTTCTGCCTGCCCGCGCCCGCCGCATGCCACGCCAGCGGCGCTGCGACCGCGCGCGCATCCGGATGGCGTTGCACGAACGCGGCAATCTGGCTCGCGTTCTCGTCCGCGAGCACCGAACAGGTGGCATAGACTAAGCGCCCGCCGCGCCCAAGCAAAGGCCATAGCGCATCGAGCAGGCGCGCCTGGGTCGCGACGAGGGCGGGAATGTCGTCCGCGCGACGATGCAATTTCACGTCCGGCTGGCGACGGATGATGCCGGTCGCCGAACACGGAGCGTCGAGCAGGATGCGGTCGAAAGGCTTGCCGTCCCACCAGTCGTGCGGAACAGCGGCATCGCCAGTGCGCACGTCCGCGGTCAGTCCGAGCCTCGCCAGGTTTTCGCGCAGGCGCGGCAGGCGCCGCGCGTCAGAGTCGAGCGCGGTCAATTCCACATCCGCCGTTTCCAGGATATGCGCGCTCTTGCCACCGGGCGCCGCGCAGGCATCCAGCACGCGCTGCCCGGCATGGAGATCAAGCAGGATCGCCGCCTGCTGGGCGGCGCCGTCCTGCACCGAGAAAAATCCTTGCGCATAACCGGGCAGCGCGGTCACATCGCGACTCGCGTCGAGGACCAGCGCATCGGGTTCGGCCTGCGGAAGCTGGCAACCAATGCCCGCCGCATGCAGCTGCGCGACGAAATCCGCGCGCGCAACGCGACGCCGGTTGACCCGCAGCCACAACGGCGCAGGCGCATTGTTCGCGGCAAGGATGGATTCGGCCTGCTCCGGCCAGTCGAATTGCAATTTCTCGATCAGCCAGCGCGGATGCGCCGTGCGCGTTGCCGCTTCGCGGTCCAGTTGCGCGGTTCGCGCTTCGCGTTCGCGCAGCCAGCGCCGCAGCAGCGCGTTGACCAGGCCCGCGAACGACGATTTGCGCAAGGCGCGCGTGGCCTCGACTGTGGCCGCCACTGCGGCGTAATCGCTCATGCCCATGATTTGCAGTTGCACGAGGCCGAGCACGAGCAGGGCGCGGATATCGGCATCGCGCTCGCGCAGCGGGCGTTCGAGCATTGCGTCCAGTGCGACATCGAAACGCAGCCACCAGCGCGCGCCTTCGTGCAGCAGAGCCGACAGCAAGGCGCGGTCGCGCAGGTCGTGAATTTTCGCGGCACTGCTGTCAGATGCCGCGCGCAGGGATTGTCCGGCGACGACACTGGCCAGCGCCTGCGCCGCCAGCGCGCGCGGATCGGCTTTCGCACTCACGCGCGTTTCAACTCGGGCCGCGCGTTGAGGTAATCCGCCGCCAAAACGACACGTCCGCCCGCACGCTGGAGCCGCTGGATCCGCATCGCGCCTTCGCCGCAGGCGATATCGATGCCGTGCTTGCTGGCGGCAACGATCGTTCCAGGACTTGCGCTGATTCCCGCCAATGCCTGCGCTGCCCAGACCCGCACGCGTTCCCCCGAGACATCCGCTTCGGCGACCGGCCAGGGATCGAAGGCGCGCACCTTGCGTTCGAGCGCGATGGAAGACTCGTTCCAATCCAGCCGCGCTTCGGATTTATCCAGTTTGTGCGCGTAGGTGACGCCCGTTTCCGGTTGCGGTTCGGCATCCAGCACCTCGCCGGACAGCGTGCGTCGCAAGCCATCGCCAAGCACCTGCGCCCCGAGCGCGGCCAATTTGTCGTGCAGGCTGCCGCCGGTGTCGCCGGTCGCAATGTCGATTTCGCGGCGAAGCAGCACCGGCCCGGTGTCGAGCCCGGCTTCCATGCGCATCAGGCACACGCCGGTTTGCGTATCGCCGGCCAGGATCGCGCGCTGGATCGGCGCGGCGCCGCGCCAGCGCGGCAACAGCGATGCATGCACGTTCCAGCAGCCCAGGCGCGGGATCGCGAGCACCTTGCGCGGCAGGATCAGGCCATAAGCGACAACGACGAGCAGGTCGGGGGCAAGTTCGCGCAGCCGCGCCTGCGCCTCGGGCGACTTGAGCGATTCGGGTTGCTCGACGGCAAGTCCCGCCGCCAGCGCCGCCTGCTTGACGGGGCTGGCCGCCAACGCGCGGCCGCGCCCGGCCGGACGGTCGGGCTGTGTATACACTGCGGCAATTTCCACATTTTCAGCCAGACACGCGCGCAAATGCGGGACCGCGAACTCGGGCGTGCCGGCGAAAACCAGTCGAAAGGGGCGATTCATGTCCAGGTGCGAAGCGGCCAAAAACGTCGCGAGCGAAGGCGGATTGCGGGTCGCCGGAGCGCAGGAACCGGAGTGTACACGTCAGTACATGAGGATTCCGAGCACCGCCGGCACGCGAGCTGCCGAGCGCAGCAGTTTTTAGCCCGCTTCGCGGTTGGCTTTTTCCAGCTTCTTGCGCACCAGTTCGCGCTTGAGCGGCGACAAGTAGTCGACGAAGAGTTTTCCGACCAGATGGTCCATCTCGTGCTGGATGCACACCGCGAGCAGTCCGTCGGCTTCGATCCGGACCGGCTTGCCATCGCGGTCGGCGGCCTCGACGACGATGCGCTCGGCGCGCTCCACGTCGGCGAAGATGCCCGGCACCGACAGGCAGCCTTCCTGGTAGACCTGCACGCCGTCGCGTTCGACGATCTTCGGGTTGATCAACACCAGCGGGGCATTCTTTTCTTCCGACACATCGAGCACGAGCAATTGCTGGTGCACGTTGACCTGGGTCGCGGCCAGGCCAATGCCGGGTGCGGCGTACATGGTTGCGAACATCGCGTCGATGAGCGTGTGCAGGGCCTTGTCGAACACGGCGACGGGTTTGGCCTTGGTGCGCAGGCGCGGATCGGGGAATTCGAGTATCGTCAGCATGGCGCGGATATGGGGTCGTCGGAACACGGTAGCAAGCCGTGACTGCGCACGGGAATGGGGAAAAATTCTACGCCGAATCGGCACTTGGCGCGAATTCGGCAGGATCCGGCCCAACCAATGGGCAAATCCGTGAAGGCCGTCATTTGCGCCGTTAAATTTTTCGTATACACTCGGGAAGCCCTTTGGGAATCAGGTAATTGGCAGCCATGCTTAAAAAACTACCTGCAATTTGTGCCGGTCTG
>JAFEEK010000218.1 GCA_018241165.1 Pseudomonadota bacterium | reverse complement strand
CGCGTTTCCGGAATTGACACTCGCCGGATATCCGCCCGAGGATTTGCTGTTGCGGCCAAGTTTTCTCGCCGCGTGCGAAAAGGAATTGGCCGATGTCGCGACTGCGGCAGACGACATTGCCGCCTACGTCGGCCATCCGCATGCCATGGGCGAAGTATACAATGCGGCATCGTTGCTGGCCGCCGGCAAGACGCAATTCACCACGCACAAACAGGCGCTGCCGAACTACACCGTGTTCGACGAGAAGCGTTATTTCCGCCCCGGCCACGATTCGGCGGTGACCGATTTCGCCGGCGTGCGCGTGGGCTGGCTGGTCTGCGAGGACATCTGGGAACCCGAACCCGCCGCGCGCGCTGCCGCGAAGGGCGCGGAACTGCTCATCGTCATCAATGCCTCGCCGTTCGACGTCGCCAAAGCGACAGCGCGCGAAGAACTGCTCGCGCGGCGCGCGCGCGAGAACCGCGTTGCGATCGCGTACCTGAATCTCGTCGGCGGCCAGGACGATCTGGTTTTCGATGGCGCATCGCTGCTGGTGGAACCCGACGGCCGCATCGCGGCGCGCGCTCCGGCTTTTGTCGATGCGCTGCTGCTCGCCGAATACGACGGCGCGACGCGCAAATTCCGCGCGATCGATTGGCCGGTCGAAGCCGACTCCTCGCGCGCGGCGCGTGTGTACGCGGCGCTGGTGCGTGGCATTCGCGACTACATCGCGAAGAACGGATTTCCCGGCGTGATCCTCGGGCTTTCCGGTGGCATCGATTCGGCGTTGACGTTCGCGCTTGCGGTGGATGCGCTGGGCGCGGATAAGGTGACGGCAGTGCGCTTGCCGTCTTGCTACACCTCGGAACTGAGCAACGATCTGGCCGCGCAGCAAGCGCAGGCACAGGGCGTGGAGATGCTGACGATTCCGATTGCCGCACCATTCGCCGGATTCCTCGATGCGCTGGCGAACGTGTTTGCCGGACGCGATCCGGACGTGACCGAAGAAAACCTGCAATCGCGCTGCCGCGGCGCGATCCTGATGGCGCTGTCGAACAAAACCGGCCGCATGCTGCTGACCACCGGCAACAAGAGCGAGTACGCGACCGGTTACGCAACGATCTACGGCGACATGTGCGGTGGCTACGCGCCGCTGAAGGATTGCTACAAGGAATTGGTCTATGCGCTGTCGCGCTGGCGCAATCGCGGCGGCGAGGTCATTCCGCAGGCCGTGATCGAGCGCGCACCGTCGGCGGAATTGCGCGAGAACCAGCTCGATCAGGATTCATTGCCGCCCTATGCCACGCTGGATGCGATCCTGGAACGCTTCATCGAGGCCGAACAGTCGCAGGCCGAGATCATCGCGGCCGGATTCGACGAAGCGACCGTGCGGCGCGTAGCTCGGCTGGTGCTGACCAGCGAATACAAGCGCCGCCAGGCTGCGCCGGGACCGAAGGTTTCCACGCGTGCGTTTGGCCGCGACCGGCGTTATCCGATCAGTTCGGGCTGGCGTTGAGCAATTTGCCGTGAATCAGCCTGGGCCGCGCAGCGGCCTGGTCATGGCGATATCGAGAAATGCTCGAATTTCATCCGGCGCAGCGCCCATTTGCTTCAGGCCGTCTTGCAGCGATTGAAGCAACTTGGCCTTCTTGTAGATGTTGGGCTTGTGCTCGCGGTTATACGTTTCGATCTGTGCGGAGAGCTTGCCCAGTTTCTGGCGTAATTTTTCCGGCTTCTCATCGTGCAATTTTGCCGAGCGCCGCAGACGGTCGTACTCCGCTACAATCGATTCGGCAAACGCGCGTTCTTGCGTCGTGTCCAGAAATTTGGGAATCATGTGGCCATCCAGTTGCGAGTCGGGTGATCGGCGGTGTCCATGAAATCGCTATTGCAGGCTCTTGGTCGGTCGCCCCGGTTGTCCGAAGGCGCGCCGGTTGACGCTCGCGAGGTGGACGCACTTATCGTTCAAGGCAATACGCGCGAAGATCAGGGCGACTACGCCAACGCACTGGAAATATATCAGCGCGCCGTGACGCTGTCGCCGGATTCGGCGCGTGCGCATTTGAATTTGGGCAACGCTCATTCGAAGCTTGGGCAGCGGTCGCGTGCGATTGCGTGCTACAGGCAGGCCGCTGTCCTGAACCCGAGCTGGCTGCCGCCCCACCTGAATCTCGGATCGATTTTCCTGCGCACGTCCGATGCGGCTGCGGCGGAAAAAAGCTATCGGGATGCCATACGCCTGGCGCCGGAGTCCGCAGAAGCCTGGATCGGATTGGGATGCGCGCTGGATGATCGTTCCGTCGACGCAGAAGGCGCCTTTCGCGCCGCACTCAAGTTCGCTCCCGGGCATCCGGGGGCGACATCGCGTCTTGCCCAGTGGTTGCTAAAAAAAGGGCGAGCGCGCGAAGCCAGGCATGAACTGGAAGCCGCACTTGCCGACAATTCCGACGATGTTCTGCTTCTGAGAACGCTCGGTGAGGTGCTTGCCGCTGTCGGCGATCCCGATATGGCATTCATGACGTATAGAAAGGCGCTGCAGGCGGATCCACAAGATTTTGGAATCTGGGACAACCTGCTCTGGACCCTGAATTTCATGCCCGATGCCGACGCCAACCGGATTGTCGAAGAACACCGACGCTTCGGCGCGGCAATGACGCAGGCGCTGGGGACGGATATCAGCGCGCCGCCTCGGCGCGAGCGACAACGGCTGAAGATCGGCTATGTGTCGGCGGATTTCCGCGGACACCCTGTTTCGTGTTTTATCGAGTCGCTTTTGCGCCACCATGAGCGCGACCGTTTTGAAGTGCATTGCTTCTACAGCTTTCCGGGCCGCGATGCCGTTACCGAGCGGCTATCCGGCCTTGCAGAGCATTGGCACGACATTGCAGGAATGAGTGACGCGGAAGTGGTGCGTCGCATTTGCGATAACGGCATCGACATTCTCGTGGATCTGGGCGGCCATACCCTGCACAACCGGCTCGGTGTCTTTGCGCGCAAACCAGCGCCATTGCAAATCACCTGGCTTGGCTATCTGTGTACCACTGGTTTGGCAGCAATCAACTTCCGCCTGTGCGATGCGTACACGGACCCGCCCGGTTTGGCGCAAGCCTGGCAAGTCGAGACGCCAATACGTCTGCCGAATAGCCAATGGTGTTATCTGCCGCAAGTAGAACTGCCGCCGCCCTCACCTTTACCGAGGCTCAGCAATGGTCATTGGACCTTCGGTTCCTTCAACCAGGGCTCAAAGTTGAACGAACCGGTCTTGCGCGCATGGGCAAAGGCCCTGCTGGCCATTCCCGGCAGTCGCGTTCGCATGGTAGGCGTGACCTGCGACCTGCTCGAAGAAATGATTCTCCGCGTATTCACGGGGTACGGATTGGACGCAAGCCGCATCGATATCGTCGGGCGCCTTCCGATCGAAGAGTATCTTTCGGCTTATCGCGATGTTGATATCGCGCTGGATACTTTTCCCTACAACGGCGCGACAACGACCTGCGATGCCTTGCTCATGGGTGTGCCGGTGGCGACGGTCGCGGGCGACCGCTCGATCGCGCGCGGCGGCGTAAGCCTGATGACGACGATGGGCTTGCAGGACTGGATCGCGGCAACGCCGGATGCGTTGCCGGAGTTATTGTCAGCGCAATTGTCCGACGTGCAACGTATGGCGGCATTGCGAGCGAGCTTGCCGCAGCGAATGCGTGCTTCGCCCCTGATGGACGGCCCCGCATTCGCAAAAGACGTTGAGGCGGCTTTCGAGCTGGCCTGGCGCGAACGCCAACGCGGTGTTGATTAACCCCGGAACGGAATCATCCGCCACCACCAGTGCGGATACTTGGGCCAGTTGCCGGCAAAGAACGGGTGGTTGGGATAATTGAGCTTGAGCACGCGCTCGCTGTCGGCGGCGAGTTTGTCCTGGCCCAGTTTCTTGTAGGACACGACCTGGATCGCCAGCGCGTCGCCCACGGCCGGCGTGCGCGGGTAGCGCTCGATGATGTCCTTGGCGCGATTGGCCGCGGCGACGTAAGCGCCTTCGCGCAGGTAGAACTCGGCGACGTTGAGCTGGCCGCGCGCGAGGATGTTGCGCAGGTAGACCATGCGCTGGCGGGCGTCGGCGGAGTAGCGGCTGTCCGGGAAGCGCGTGAGCAGGTCGTTGAAATCCTCGAACGATTGCAACGTATGCGCCTGGTCGCGCTTGCTCATGTCCTGGTTGGCGTAGCGGTCGAGGAAACCGCGGTCGCGGTCGAAATTGATCACGCCGCGCAGGTAATAGGCGTAGTCGACATGCTTTTGCGCCGGATAGGTCTTGATGAAGCGGTTGACCGTGGAATACGCATCTTCGCGCTTGTCGCTCTTGTACTGTGCGTAGGCAAGGTCCAGCGTGGCCTGTTCGGTGTAGGCGCCGAACGGAAAGCGCGCGATCAGGCGCTGATCATACTGGATCGCCTTGCTCAGGTTGCCGTCTTCCAGCGCGGCCTTGGCGACCGAATACATCTGGTCGACCGGCAGGGTCTCGGTGGCATTTTTCTTCGCCTCGCCGCGATGGCAGGAGGCAAGCAGGACGGCGATCAGGATCAGGCCGAGCCTGGACAAGGTGACGAATCGCATGGGGGTGAGGTTTTCGCTGGGGTAAACCGCGATAATAGCGGATTCGTGTTAGAAGAATGAAAAACCCGGCAGGGTATTCCACATGGATTCAGTCCAAAGCCCACGCAATGTAAGCATTCCCGCCGATGCCGCCGGTCGCCGGCTGGATCAGGCCCTGGCCGAGCTGTTGCCGGATTTTTCGCGCTCGCGCCTGACCGCGTGGATCAAATCCGGCGACATTCTGGTCGATGGCGCGGTCGTGTTGCCGCGCCAGATCGTGCGTGGCGGCGAAGTCGTCTGCCTGAACGCTCAGCCCGTTGCCGAAGTGGCCATGGCGCCGGAAGCCATCGCGCTGGATGTCCGTTACGAAGACGCCGACGTCATCGTCGTGAACAAGCCGGCCGGCCTGACCGTGCATCCGGGCGCCGGCCAGCCGTCCGGAACCTTGCAGAACGCGCTGCTGCACTTCGATCCGGAACTGGCGAAGATCCCGCGCGCCGGCATCGTGCACCGGCTGGACAAGGACACCTCGGGCGTCATGGTCGTCGCGCGCAGCTTGCGCGCGCACACGGCACTGGTCGAGCAGTTGCAGGCGCGCGACATGCACCGCCAGTACGCGGCGATCGTGTACGGATCGATGATCGCCGGCGGCAGCGTGGATGCGCCGATCGGCCGGCATCCGCGCGATCGGCTCAAGCAGGCCATCGTCGAGGAACCCGCCGGCAAACGCGCGGTCACTCACTACCGGGTGCGCGAACGTTTTCGCGCGCATACGCTCGTCGAATGTCGCCTGGAAACCGGGCGCACCCACCAGATTCGCGTGCACATGGCGCATGTGAAGCATGCGCTGCTCGGCGACCAGACTTACGGCGGTGGATTGAAGCTGCCCAAGGGCGCGACGCCGGAACTGGCCGCAGCGATGCGCGAATTCCGGCGCCAGGCACTGCACGCGCAGACGCTGGAATTCGCTCATCCGGCCGATGGCCGCGCGATTCGTGTCGAGGCAGAATTGCCGGCCGACATGCAGGCGTTGCTCGCGGCGCTGCGCAACGACACGAAAGAAAATGGCTGAAAGTCGATTCGCGGCGAACGTCATCGTCCCCGATTGGCCCGCGCCGCCGCGTGTGTTCGCGCTCACGACGACGCGGATGCTGCCCGGCAATTCGCGCCCTCCGTACGATGCCTTCAACCTCGGCCTGCGCAGCGGTGAGGACGAATCCACCGTCCGCGCCAATCGCGCCTTGCTGGAGCGCGCGTTCAACCTGCCGGCATCGCCGCGCTGGTTGCAGCAGGTGCACGGCGTGGACGTCGCCGAGTTCGATTGCCACTTTCAGGCCTTCGGCCAGATTCCCCCGCAGGCGGGAGAAGCAAGAGCCGATGCGGCGTTCACGTCCACGCCCGGCGTGGTGCTGGCGATCCAGACCGCCGATTGCTTAGCCGTCCTGCTGTGCGCCGACGACGGCACGGAAGTCGCCGCCATCCATGCCGGTTGGCGCGGGCTTGCCTGCGGCGTGATCGAGGCCTGCGTGCGCCAGCTGGCGACGCCGGCTTCGCGCCTGCTGGCCTGGCTGGGTCCGGCAATCGGGCCGACGTCCTACGAGGTCGGCGAGGAGGTACGTACGGCCTTCGTCGCACGCGATGCAGCTGCCGAAACTGCTTTCACCGCCACTCGTCCCGGCCACTGGAATTGCGACCTGTACGCGCTGGCACGACGACGACTAACCGCGCTTGGCGTAACCGGAATCCACGGCGGCGGATTCGACACCCTCGCCGATCCGCGGTTCTATTCGTACCGGCGCGATGGAGCGCGCAGCGGGCGCATGGCGAGCCTGATCTGGCTCAAGACGACGGCCGATTCAGCTTGAAAAATGCGGCCATGAGCCGCATAAATCGGCCATTGTTCGTCATTCCGGCGAACGCCGGAATCCAGTGCCTTTGCGTGTGGCGCCCTGCCTCCTGGATTCCGGCCAATCCATGGCCGGAATGACGATTTCTCTCAATCGAGGATCCGTCGAATGCGAATGGACAAACTCACTTCGCGCTTCCAACAGGCGCTCGCCGATGCGCAGTCGCTCGCCGTCGGGCGCGACAACAACATGCTCGAACCCGTGCACCTGATGGCCGCGCTGCTCGACCAGCAGGGCGGTTCGACCGTACCGTTGCTCGCACAGGTCGGCGTCAACGTGCCCTCCTTGCGCACACGCGTCGGCCAGGCGCTGGACAAGCTGCCGAAAGTCGCCGGGCAGGAAGGCAACATCAATGTCTCCAACGACCTGACGCGGCTTCTGAATCTGACCGACAAGCTGGCGCAGCAGCGCGGCGATGCGTTCATCGCCAGCGAGCTGTTCGTGCTGGCCGCGCTCGACGACAAGGGCGAGGTCGGTCGTGCCCTGAAGGATTCCGGTGCGAACAAGGCGGGCCTGGAATCGGCCATCGAAAAAATGCGCGGAGGCGAAAACGTGCAAAGCGAAAATGCCGAAGACCAGCGCCAGGCGCTGGAAAAATACACCATCGACCTGACCGCGCGCGCGGAAAAATCGAAACTCGATCCCGTCATCGGTCGCGACGAAGAAATCCGCCGCGTGATCCAGGTCTTGCAGCGGCGCACCAAGAACAATCCGGT
>JAFEEK010000217.1 GCA_018241165.1 Pseudomonadota bacterium | reverse complement strand
TGCAAAAACGGGCCACGCGGCCCGTTTTTCGTTTCCGAAGGGCATATGCAAATACCCGCACATCCTTTCCGCGCGGTGACCTGCCGATAGCAGAATCCTCTCCATCAGGACGTTTAAACGTCTGAATGGAATGATTCGGATGATTTGTGCAGCTGTCCCGCTGATCCCTTTTCCCGATAACCGGCGCGAGCTGCTGGAGCGTCTGCTCGACGGGCTGGATGCGCCGGCGCTGCATTGGCTGTCCGGTTACACGGCCGGTCTTGCTGCCGCGCACGCGCGCGGCCCCGCGACGGCATCGCCGTCGGCATTGGCGGAATCCTCGCAGCAACTGACCGTGCTCTACGGCAGCCAGACCGGTAACGCCAGGCGCCTGGCCGAGCGTCTCGTCCGCGATGCAAAGGGCGCGGGACTCGCCGTCCGGCTGGTTCGCGCCGATGCTTACCCGTTGCGCGAACTGGCGGACGAACGATTGCTGGCCATCGTGATCAGCACGCAGGGCGACGGCGATCCGCCGGACGACGCGCGTGGATTCGTCGAATACCTCGCCAGCAAGCGCGCGCCGCAACTGACGCATCTGCGCTACTCGGTGCTCGCGCTCGGCGATTCGAGTTATCCGCAATTCTGCTCGGCTGGCCGCGAGGTCGATGCGCGCCTTGCGGAATTGGGCGCGCTACGCATGGGTGAACGCGCGGATGCCGATGTCGACATCGAACCCGTCGCCAAGCCATGGCTGGACGCAACTCTGGCTGCTGCACGGGAAGCGCTGAAGGAACAGGCGCCACTGGCCACGGTCACCGTGTTGCGTCCGCAGGTTCACGTTGCCGCGTTCAATCGCGACAAACCCTTCGCCGCGCCCATCCTCGCCAACCAGCGCATCACCGGCCGCGACAGCACCAGGGACATTCGCCACCTGGAACTTTCGCTGGAAGGCTCGGGCCTGACCTACGAGCCGGGCGACGCGCTCGGGGTGTGGCCGCGCAACCCGGAGGCGCTGGTCGAGGCCTTGCTCGAACACCTGCATCTGGATGGCGAGCTTGCGGTTGCGCATGACGGCACATCCCTGCCGCTGCGCGAATGGCTGTCGTCGCGCCGCGAATTGACGCGCCTGGCCCGGCCGTTCGTCGCGCTGCATGCGGCGCGTTCGCGCAATGCCGAACTG
The DNA here is from genome assembly GCA_018241165.1 of Pseudomonadota bacterium. Classification (GTDB taxonomy): domain Bacteria; phylum Pseudomonadota; class Gammaproteobacteria; order Xanthomonadales; family Rhodanobacteraceae; genus Rudaea. The sequence continues at coordinate 2,306 of JAFEEK010000217.1, read as the reverse complement.
AATCGGTTGCTCGTATCGGACAAGGCGCAGGAACTGGCCGAACTGCTGCGCACGCATCAGGCCATCGACCTGCTGCGTGCCTTCCCCGGCGACTGGGACGCCGAGGACTTCGTCGCTGCGCTGCGCCCGCTGACGCCGCGTCTGTATTCCATCGCGTGCAGTCGCAAGGCGGTCGGCAACGAAGCGCATCTGACGGTCGCCCATGTCGCCTACGACGCGTTCGGTTACGCGCATTGGGGTGCGGCTTCGCACGATCTCGCGCAAGCCGGCGAAGACGCGCTCGCCAACATCTTCATCGAGGAAAACACGCGTTTCCGCTTGCCGGCCGATGCGGCGCGCGACGTCATCATGATCGGACCGGGCACGGGCGTGGCGCCCTTTCGCGGCTTCGTGCAGGAACGCCGCGAGACCGGCGCGACCGGGCGCAACTGGCTGGTGTTCGGCAATCCGCATTTCAGCAGCGACTTCCTCTACCAGACCGAATGGCAGGCAGCGCTCAAGGACGGCTCGCTGCATCGGCTCGATCTTGCATTCTCGCGCGACGGCGCGAACAAGGTTTATGTGCAGCAGCGCCTGCGCGAGAACGGTCAGGTCTTGTTCGATTGGCTTGAAGGCGGCGCGCATGTGTACGTCTGCGGCGATGCCACGCGCATGGCCCGTGACGTCCACGCCACACTTGGCCAGGTGATCGCGACGCACGGCGCGCGCTCGGATGAAGCCGCCGAGGAATACCTGTCCGACCTGCTGCGCCAGGGTCGCTACGCACGGGACGTGTACTGACATGGACGACGCACTTTCCGAGCTCGAACGCATCAAGGCCGATAGCCGTTTCCTGCGCGGGACGATTCTCCAGGGGCTTGCCGATCCGGTCACCGGCGCTATCGGCGAAGACGACAACAAGCTGCTGAAGTTCCACGGCAGCTACCAGCAGGACGATCGCGACCTGCGCGACGAGCGTCGCAAGCAGAAACTGGAACCCGCCTATTCGTTCATGGTGCGTGCGCGCCTGCCGGGCGGCGTGATGACGCCGGCGCAGTGGCTGGCTTTCGACAAGATCGCCGCCGACTACGCCTCCAGCGGACTGCGCATCACTACGCGCCAGACATTCCAGTGGCACGGCATCATCAAGCGCCAGCTCAAGCCGGCAATTGCGGCGATCGATGCGGCGCTCGCCAGCACGATCGCCGCCTGCGGCGACGTCAACCGCAATGTGGTGTGCAATGCGAATCCCGTGGAGTCGCCGGCGCACGCGATTGCCCATGCCTGGGCCGCGCGGCTGTCCGAGCACCTGCTGCCGAAGACGCGTGCGTATCACGAGATCTGGCTGGACGGCGAAAAGCTGGCGGGCGAGGCGGCGCAGGCCGAGTGCGAACCGCTGTATGGCCCGACTTACCTGCCGCGCAAGTTCAAGATCGGCGTGGCGATTCCGCCGCTCAACGATATCGACGTGTTCGCGCAGGATCTGGGATTGATCGCGATCGTGGAAGGCGGCGAACTGACCGGCTTCAACGTCGCCATCGGCGGCGGAATGGGTGCCACGCACGGCGATCCGTCGACCTATCCGCGCCTCGCCGACGCGATCGGATTTGTTGCGCCTGAGCGTCTCATCGCGCTGGTCGAAGCCATTATTGCCGTGCAACGCGATTGGGGCGATCGCGTCGAGCGCAAGCATGCGCGCTTCAAGTACACCATCGACACGCACGGCCTGGACAAGGTCAAGCGCGAGATCGAGGCGCGCGCCGGATTCGCGCTGGAACCGGATCGTGCGTTTTGCTTCGACCACAACGGCGACCGCTTCGGCTGGGTCGAGGGTCACGCCGGCCGTTGGCACCTGACCTTGCGCGTGGAGTCCGGCAGGTTGCTCGATAGCGACAGCGCACGCTGGCTCACCGGCATGCGCGAGATCGCGACGGCACACGGCGGCGACATCCGTTTGACCTGCAACCAGAACCTGATCATCGCCAATGTCGCCGCAGCCGAGCGCTCGCGCATCGACGCCGTCGTCGCTGCACATGGCATGGATGGCTATCTGCACAACAGCGGCATCCGCCACAACGCCATCGCCTGCGTGGCGCTGCCGACTTGCGGCCTTGCCATGGCCGAGTCCGAGCGCTATCTGCCCGACATTCTCACGAAACTCGAAACAATTCTGGATCGTCATGGCCTGCTCGATGCGCCGATCCTGCTGCGCCTGTCAGGATGTCCGAATGGCTGCTCGCGTCCGTATCTGGGCGAGATCGCACTCGTCGGCAAAGCGCCTGGCCGCTACAACCTGATGCTGGGCGCCGACCACCGCGGCCAGCGCC
>JAFEEK010000216.1 GCA_018241165.1 Pseudomonadota bacterium | reverse complement strand
GCAAGGTGATGCGAAAGCAACTGCCGCCGCCGGCGACGGGCACGTATTCGAGCGTGGCCTGGTTCGCGTCGCACATGGTGCGCGCAAGGTATAGGCCCAGTCCCGTGCCGTATTCGTGTGTCGTGAAGAACGGCTCGAAAATCTGCGCGGCGACCTTGGCCGGGATGCCGGGGCCGCGATCCACCACTTCTATCAGCGGCGGTCCCTTGTCGCTGAGCAGGCGCGCCACCACCGCCACGCGCGCCGGCTCGCCCGGCTGGCGGCCGTAGCGCAGCGCATTCTGCACAAGATTCCAGACGACTTGCTGCATCTGCTGCGGATCGGCCAGCGCCTCGACCTGGCGCGCCTGCGTGATCGCGCGCAACTGGTCCGCGCCCAAATCATTGCCGAGCTTGTATTCGTCGACGAATCGTTGCGCCCATACCGAAAGATCCAGGCTCTCCGGCCGCGAACGTTCGCGTCGCGACAGTTGCAGGATATTTTCGACGATCTCGTTCACGCGGCTGCAGTGGTTGTTGATGATCTCGACCATGCGCTTGTCTTCGTCGGACATGGTCTCGGATTCGGCCAGCAGCTGCGCCGAGTAGCTGATCGCGGCGAGCGGATTGCGGATCTCGTGCGCGATCGAGGCAGACAGGCGCCCGAGCGAGGACAGGGTCAGTTCTTCGGCGCGGCGCGACACCAGCGAGGTGTCGTCGAGGAAGATCAGCACGTTTTCGTCGTCCGCCGACGACAATCGCGTGAAGCGCGGGATCACCTCGGGCGCGCCGTCGGCCAGGGCCACGCCGGTGGAATCGATCTTGCCGGTGGTGCGCCAGTGGTACAGGCGCCGCGACAGTTCGGGCGCCACCGTGCCGAGGTCGCGCTGTCCGGTCTTGGGATTGCCGATCAGCGCCCACGCCGATTCGTTCCAGCGGTGCACGCGATTGGCGTCGTCCACCACCAGCACGCCGGTCTTCATGCGCCGGATGATCAGTTCGTTGATCTGGGCAAGGTTGGCGAGGTCGATGCCGCGCTGTTCGGCCAGTTCGGCGGTTTCGCGCATCTGCCGGCGCAGCACCAGCGCCAGTGTGGTGATCGCGAAATAACCCAGTCCGTACAGGCCGTATTCGATCAGGTTGCGGTCGCTGCCGTCGATGATGCGGCTGGCCAGCGCCTGCCCGATCACGCACAGCGTTGCCAGCGCGGCGAAGAATCCGGCTTGCCGTTGCGGCAACAGCAGGGCGCCGGCGCCGACATTGACCAGCAGCAGCATGGCGATTGCGCTGGGCGGATTGGCGATCGCGTACAGCGCCACGGTGGTGGCGATGATGTCCAGGGTCAGCATCACCGCGACCTTGAGGCGCAGGTCGTGGCGCCAATGCTCGGTGCGCAGCAGCGCATAAGCCGACAGCAGCAGGTAGACGATGGCGCTGATCTGGCCCAGCAGCGGGTGATCCAGGCGCAAGCGGTCGGTCAACAGCGGACTGAACAGCAGGCCGGCGATCACGAACGCCTGCAGCACGCGGAACAGGTTGAAGAAATACAGTTCGCGCCGGTCGATGTCGCGCAGCGCGGGGTCGGTACGTATGGAGGTTTTTGGCGTGGCGTTCACGTCGTCTTGTTCGTTTGCGCGAGTATACAAAAGGCCACGTCATTCGGCGCGGCCTTTTTTTTGCCGCCGCGATTGGCCACAATACACGACTCTTCCGCCGCCCCGCCGTTTGGCAAGGCGCGCTTCCCCGAGGACCTTCAATGAACTTCCACGAATACCAGGCCAAGGAACTGTTCGCCGCCTATGGCATCCCGGTGCCACCCGGCAAGATCGCCACGACGCCCGACGAGGCTGCATCTGCGGCGCGCGCGCTCGGCGGCGACGAATGGGTGGTCAAGGCGCAGATCCATGCCGGCGGCCGCGGCAAGGCCGGCGGCGTCAAGCTGGTCAAATCGCCGGACGAGGCAAAGGCCGCCGCCGCGAAAATGCTCGGCACCAAGATGGCCACCTACCAGTCCGGCGGCCGCGCACTGCCCGTGAATACGGTGCTGGTGTGCGAGGCCACCGACATCGCCAAGGAATTGTATCTTTCGATCCTCGTCGATCGCGCCACCAAGGCCGTGTCGTTCATCGCCTCGGCGCGCGGCGGCGTGGACATCGAGCAGGTCGCGCACGAAAACCCGGAAGACATCCACACGCTGGAAGTGAACTTCGTCGAAGGCGTGCAGCCCTACCAGTGCCGCAAGCTTGCGTTCGCCATGGGTTTGAATGCGAAGCAGGCGAACCAGCTCACGAAAATCATGACCGGGCTGTATCGCCTGTTCAACGACAAGGACCTGTCGCTGGTGGAGTTGAATCCGCTGGCGATCGTCAAATCCGGCGATCTCGCCGCGCTCGACGGCAAGGTCAATTCCGACGACAACGCCGAGTTCCGCCACGCCGACCTCGCCGCCATGCGCGACGAGTCGCAGGAAGACCCGGCCGAAGCCGTCGCCGCGCGCAACAACCTCAACTACGTCACCATGGACGGCAACATCGGCTGCATGGTCAACGGTGCGGGCCTGGCCATGGCTACGATGGACGTGATCAAGCTCGCCGGCGGCGAACCTGCCAACTTTCTCGACGTCGGCGGCGGCGCGACGAAAGAGCGCGTCACCGAGGCCTTCAAATTGATTCTTTCCTCGGACAAGGTGCGCTGCATCCTGGTCAATATTTTCGGCGGCATCGTGCGTTGCGACCTGATCGCCGAAGGCATCATCGGCGCGGTGAAAGAAGTCGGCCTGACGATTCCCGTCGTTGCGCGACTGGAAGGCACGAACGTGGAAAAGGGCCGCGAACTGCTGGCCAATTCCGGTCTGAAAATCACCCCGGCGCTGGATTTGAACGACGCGGCGACCAAAGCCGTCGCGGCCGTGAAGTAAGGAATAACGATGAGCGTACTGATCGACAAAAACACCAAGGTCATCTGCCAGGGCTTCACCGGCCAGCAGGGCACGTTCCATTCCGAACAGGCGCTGGAATACGGCACCAAGCTCGTCGGCGGCGTCACGCCCGGCAAGGGCGGCGGCGAACACATCGGCCTGCCGGTGTTCAACACCATGCAGGATGCGGTCGACGAAACCGGCGCGGATGCGAGCATGATCTTCGTGCCGCCTCCGTTCGCGGCGGATGCAATCATGGAGGCGGCCGACGCCGGCATCCGCGTGATCGTGGCGATCACCGAAGGCATCCCGGTGCTCGACATGCTGCGCGTGAAGAACGTGCTCAAAGGCTATCCCGACACCGTGCTGATCGGGCCGAATTGCCCCGGCGTCATCACCCCGGGCGAGTGCAAGATCGGCATCATGCCCGGCCATATCCACAAACCCGGCAAGATCGGCATCGTGTCGCGCTCGGGCACGCTCACGTATGAAGCCGTGTTCCAGACCACGAACGAGGGCCTGGGCCAATCCACCGTCATCGGCATTGGCGGCGATCCGATCAATGGCCTGAACTTCATCGACTGCCTGAAACTGTTCCAGGACGATGCGCAGACGCAAGGCATCATCATGGTCGGCGAAATCGGCGGCAGCGCCGAAGAAGACGCCGCCGAGTTCATCGCCGAGCACGTCACCAAGCCGGTGGTTTCCTTCATCGCCGGCGCCAGCGCGCCTCCGGGCAAGCGCATGGGCCACGCCGGCGCGATCATCTCCGGCGGCAAGGGCACGGCAGCCGCCAAGTTCGCCGCGCTGGAAAAAGCCGGCGTGACCACGGTGAAATCGCCGGCGGATTTGGGCAAGGCCATCGCGGCGCGGTTGAAGAAATAAAGCTTTTCCCTTCCCCCGCCTGCGGGGGAAGGTGCCCGCAGGGCGAATGGGGGCGAACTGTGCGAGGATGCGTCTGCATCCACATAGGCTCATCAAGTGCGAGACGGCGCGCACAAGCAGATTGCAAGGACTTTGCGTCGCGAATCTACCGATGCGGAACGTGTCTTGTGGCGGCATTTGCGCCACAAGCAGATTGCCGGTTATCGTTTTCGGCGCCAGTCTTCGATCGGGCCTTACGTTGCTGATTTTGTATGTCTTGAGGCCAGGCTCGTCGTTGATGTTGATGGCAGCCAGCATGGGCAAGCGCAAGATGCGCATCGAGACGGAATGCTCGCGGAATTTGGATTTCGAATCGTCAGATTTTGGAACAACGACGTGCTGACGAAAACTGACGAAGTGCTGGCAAGTTTTCATCAAGCACTCGCTGCGACCAGCCCCCATCCGGCCTTCGGCCACCTTCCCCCGCAAGCGGGGGAAGGGACAAAGCGCGCGGCGTCATGACCACGCTGCGCTTCGCCCTCGCCCAATTCGACTTTCCCGTCGGCGCGGTTGCGCGTAACGGCGAGCGCGTGCGTGAATTGATCGCGCAGGCGCGAGCGGCGGGCGCGCAACTGGTCGCGTTTCCGGAATTGACACTCGCCGGATATCCGCCCGAGGATTTGCTGTTGCGGCCAAGTTTTCTCGCCGCGTGCGAAAAGGAATTGGCCGATGTCGCGACTGCGGCAGACGACATTGCCGCCT
>JAFEEK010000215.1 GCA_018241165.1 Pseudomonadota bacterium | reverse complement strand
TCGGCACCACGTGTTCGTGATCGAGCCAGTCCGGCAGGTTGCGCAGGCGCACGTTCGGCGCCCAGTTCGGATAGCGCGTGCGCGCGAAACCTTCCAGGTAGTTCTTGTACTTTTCGGCCGCGGCCACGTCGTCAAGCTGGACCAAGTATGCGATCCAGATGCACGCCGATCGCTGCAGGCCTTCGAAGCCGGCCTCCGGAACTTCGTTGCAATTGGTGTTGCCGTTGTTGGGCATGCCGGCGGCGATAGCCGAGTTGAACGGCAGGAACAGGCCTTCGCCTTCGCTGGCGAAACCACCGGTGTTGACCACGTCGAAGAAGCGCGGTTGCGGATTCCATTCCTTGAGCACGCCGACGACGCGATAGTCGCGGCCGTCGACATTGAGCGTCTTGCCGACGCTGTTGCCGCCGTCGAATACCTTGGCGTTGAGCTTGCTTCCGATCACCGCGACCGGGGCGCGGTGTTCATCGTCGTCTGCGGTCCAGGCGCCGCCATATTCGAACGGCGCGTCCACCATCGGGAAGAATTCGCTGAACACCGCGTGGCCGTCGGTGTTGATCGGATGCCGTGCCGCATCGGCCGGCACCACCGCCGGCCCGATCTGGTACATCGCCGATTGCAACTTCGCGCGATGGTCGCGCATCAGCGCGACAGCGTCGTTGTAGTCGAGCGCGTCGGGCGGGCCCTTGTCCGAATCGGGATTGCTGTCCTGCGCCTGCGGCCCCCACGCGTCGATCTGCGGCACGTAAAGCTGCGCCGACTTCCACGGAATCGGATCGCCCGACACGGCGCGAAACACCGACCACGCCGTCATCGACGCGGCGACGCCGAACGCGATCGTCAGCACCATCAGCGCGGTGAGTCCGGGACTGCGCTTGAGGCTGCGCAGGGCGAGGTCGAGGTAATAGGCGAACATGTCATTCACTCCAATTCACTTCTTCCCCCTTCGTTTCGAAGCGGGCGGTTTCTTCCCCCTTCCGCAGGAAGGGGGATTGAGGGGGATGGCTCTGCGTGCCGACGAGAACATCCCCCCGCGCTTCGCGCGACCCCCTTCGTTTCGAAGGGGGTGACTGTTTCGATCAGCCCTTGTTCGTCACGACCGGCTTGCTGGCGAACGAATAGAACGGCACCGAGAAATCCGGATGCGTGGTGCTGGCGAGGTCGGCGCCGGCAAACGCGGCGCGCACTTCCTCGTGGGTCGGGCGCACCTGGATTTCCGGCAGCACCGGAATGCCGAGGTCGGGCACGGCAATGCGACGTGCGGTCTGCCGGGCCTCGCCAACCATCAAGCTCAATCCCGCGAACTCGACAGTGGTGATCGCAATTGCAATGGCCAGGGCGATGAAGTGTTTGCGTGCGTTCATGATGCGGTCTCCTCGGTTAACGGTTGTCTTCACGTGTGGCTCGCCGCGGCCTGTGCGGCGTGGGCGCGGAAGCGCGGTTCTTCGGCGATATCGACGACCTGGCCGTCGATGATGTGCACGTTGCGCTGCGCACGCGCGGCCAGTTCCGGATCGTGCGTGACCATGACGATGGTCGCGCCTTCGCGGTGGATTTCCTCGAGCAGTTCGAGCACGCCGCGCGCCATCTGCGTGTCGAGGTTGCCAGTGGGCTCGTCCGCGAGCAGCAGCCGCGGCGAACCGGCCAGAGCGCGCGCGATCGCGACGCGCTGCTGCTGGCCGCCGGACAGTTCCGCCGGATAGTGCTTGGCGCGCGCGGCAAGCCCGACGCGTTCGAGCGATTCCATGATGCGGCGGCGGCGTTCGTCGGCCTTCATGCCGCGATAGCGCAGCGGCACGTCGACGTTGTCGAACACGTTCAGGTCCGGAATCAGGTTGAAGGCCTGGAAGATGAAGCCGATCTTCTCGTTGCGGATCTTCGAGCGTGCGTTGTCGTCGAGCTGGCTGACTTCGATGCCATCCAGGTGATAGGTGCCGCCGGTGAAGGTTTCGAGCAGGCCGGCGATGGTCAAAAAGGTCGTCTTGCCCGAACCCGACGGCCCGGTCACGGCGACGAACTCGCCTTCCTTCACGTCGATGTTGAATTCGCGCAGCGCATAGGTCTCGACCATTTCGGTGCGGTAAACCTTGGACAGTTGGGTCATGGTGAGCATCGGAGTTTCCTTTACGTCGGCAGGTGGTGGATGTTGTTGAGAAGTGCGGCCACGGATGGCCGCTTTTTGATTTTCGCGTTCATGGACGAATGCACTAGTTGCTGAGCGCAACGCGCTCAGCACCGTTGAAATTGTCGGTACCGGAAATCACAATCCGGTCGCCGGCCTTGAGTCCTTGCAGGACTTCGACCTTGTCGATTGAACTGGGGCCCAGCGTCACCGGCGTCTTCACCGCGATGCCGTCGCGCACGACGTAGGCGTAGCGGCCGCCGGATTCGTCGACGAAGGAACCGCGCGCGACGGTGAGCGTGTTGTCGCGCTTGTCGAGCAGGATGCGCACCGACAGGCGCTGGTTCTGGCGCAGGTGCGCGGGCTCGTCGCCGTCGAAGCGCACGCGCGCGGCGACTTCGCCGTTGACCACTTCCGGCGAGATCGCGCCGACCGTACCCTTCCACTGGTTGCCGTTGCCGCTGATCTGCGCGTTCATGCCGATGGCGAGATCGCGCGCGAAACTCTCCGGCACCTTCACTTCGACTTCGAGCGCGGACAGGTCGACCACGCTGAGCAATTTCGCGTCCTTGGCCACCGTGGCGCTCGGCGCGATGAACAACTGGCCGACCTGACCATTCACGGGCGAGCGCACGTTCAAGTCGTCGACCTGGCGCTGCAAATCCTTGACGATCAGCACCTGGCGTTCCCAGGCGAGCTTCTTCGACTGCACGTTGAAGGTCAGGCTGTCGTTGTCCAGGCCCATGTCCTCCTGCGCGTGCTTGAGCGCGATGTGCGCCTTGTCCAGCGTGTCCTGCGCGTGCGCCACCTGCATCTGCGCGATCGCGCCGTTCTTGAACGCCCTTTCGTTGCGTTCCAGGTCGGTTTGCGCGCTCTTCGCGTCGATGCCGGCGTTGTCGAGGTTCTTCTGCAGCTCCAGGCGCTGCTTGCGCGAATCGATCTGCGCGCGCTTGTAATCGACGTTCATCGCGTCGGCGTTGGATTGTTCCTGCGCGAGCTTGTTCTTCAGCTCCGGGCTGTCGATCACGGCGACGACCTGGTCCTTGGTCACCGCATCGCCGGCGTGCACCTTGAGCACCACGGCGCCGGGCGCGGACGCATACAACGTAGGGCTCACCGCGGCGACCACGCTGCCTTCGGCGGCGATGTCGCGCACGAAAGCGCCGCGCTCGACCGTGGCGATCTGCAGGCGCGCAGCACTCACCGAACGCCCTGCCGTGAACAGTCTCCACGCCGATGGCGCAAGCCACGCGATCACGAGCAACGCGACGACGGCGCCACCGACCTGCATCGCGCGACGCTTGCGATTCACCTGCGGTGCGATGATGCGGTCCTGCGATGAGGTGTCCTTGATTGCCATGTCGAAAGTTACTGCTTCGTCATGCCGCAAGCCGCGGCGTCGACAGGACAAGAGCAAGCGCTGTGCCAGCCACGCGGACGCCTGGAATCCCCGTTGAATCAAAGCGTTGCGAAACCCGTCCGCTTGGCAAAAGTGTCCGCGGACAGGTCGCGGACACCGGCGCGAACATCGCTCGAAATGCCGCTGCGACCTTTCCTCGCGTTCGTGCATCAAACTACGAATGGTGAGCGCATCCGCATTCCAGATTGATCTGCCGCAATCCTTGGTCGAACGCGTCCGGCGCGGCGATGCGATCGCGTTCGAACAGGTCTATCGCCGCTTCGAACGCCCCGTGTACACGCTCGCCCTGCGCATGCTCGGCGATGCAGAAGCCGCGCGCGATACGCTGCACGACGCGATGCTCAAGGCATACCAGCGTGCGCATCAATTCCGCGGCGACGCGCCGTTCTGGGCATGGTTGCGCCAGATCGCACTGAACGAGGTGCTGATGCGCCTGCGCATCGGCGAGCGTTTCATCGTGAGCATGGAATCGGCAGGCCTGGATGCCGATGCGTTCGCCGACGACGCGCCGGCGCCGTGGGCGCATGCGGATGCGCGCGCGCTCGAACACGCGCTCGCGCAATTGCCGGCGATCACGCGCAGCGTGCTGTGGCTGTATCACGTGGAAGGCTACACGCATCCGGAAATAGCCGCGGCGATGCGCAAGACCACGAGTTTTTCCAAATCGCAGCTCGCGCGCGGCATCGCGCGATTGCGCGCAATTCTTGATCCGGAAATCGTTGAACCGGAAACCGAGGTGGAATCATGTCCGCTGCCGACAAGCTGACCCTGGGCGAGGCATTGCGGCGCTTGCCGCAGGCCGCGCCGCCGGGCGACGAATGGATGCTGCTGCGCGAGCGCTTGCGCCCGGTATCTGCGCGGCCTTCCGCATTGCGTCGCTATGGCCTGCCCGCCGCGCTGGCGGCCGCGCTGGCCGGCGCATTCGTCATCCTGCGTCCTGCGCCCACACCTGCGCCTGCGACCGTTGCCCACGCCGGCGCATCTTCATCCACGAATGGCACAGCAACGGCACAAATCCACAATGCGCAAAATGCGGCAAATCCGGACGC
>JAFEEK010000214.1 GCA_018241165.1 Pseudomonadota bacterium | reverse complement strand
CAGCGCGGATGCACGCGCGCGAGCGCGGGCGGCAGCAGGCGATCCATGCCGCCGACGAACAGCAGGCGCGCGGTGCCGATCATCCACGCGCCGAGCCCGCCGATGCCGGCCAGCGTCATCAGCAGTGCGACCGGCGGACCCAGCCACGGCATGCCGTGCGCGGCGCCGGCCGTCGCGATGGCCTGGTTGATGCCGGCGATGATCGAGATCTTTTCCGGCGGCAGCGCCCACATCAGCGCAAGGGTGTTGAGGATGTAGATGCCGGCGATGACCAGTCCCGAGATCAGCAGGGCGCGCGGAATCGTGCGCCGCGGTTCGCGGATTTCGCCGGCGAGGATAAGGGCCAGCTCCAGTCCGGCGAACGCGAAACAGATTTGCGCGAAGAAGATGATCGTGTCGAAGTTCGAGAACGACGGTGCGAACGACGTCGCCGGCATCGGCGTGGCCGATCCGTCGGCAAGCAACGCGACCGTGCCGATGAACACCACCACCAGCGAGGGCAGCCATTGCGCGAGGCCGCCCAGGTTTTGCAGCCAGCGGCCCGCGTTGGTGCCGACGGTGTTGCACGCCAACGCAATGGCGAGCAGCAGCAGCGACGCACCGGTGGCGTAGGCGCTGGAATGTTCCAGTTCCACGAAGCGCCCGTTGAAGATGTACAAGGCAAAGATTGCAGTACTCAGCGCCAGCGTCGGGAAATACAGCAGCGTCGACGCCCAATACACCCAGCCGGCGATGAAACCCTGGCGTTCGCCGAAGGCCTCGCTGATCCACACGTAAAGGCCGCCGTCTTTCGGCAATGCCGAAGACAACGTCATCACGCACAAGCCTTGCGGGATGAAGAAGATCAGGGCGGCCAGCAGCCACAACGTCAACGATGACGGTCCCGAATGCCCCGCGAGTGCAACCCAGCGCAGGCCGACCACGGCCACGGTGTTGAACAGCACCAGATCGAGCAGCCCCAGCGATTTTCCCTGCGCCATCGCAATCCCCTGTGCGTTGCAACGAGTGCGCGCAGACTAGCACAGGTGAAAAATGGCGCGCCGAATCAGTCGAACCCGTTCGCGAAAATGTAATCGCCGTCGTATTCGACCGCGCCGATGTCGCATTGGCCGGAGGAAGGATAGGGACGCGCAACGCCGCGCTGGTCGTTGTGCACCATTCCGCTCGTACAGCTCACGGCGTCGATGGCAATGCTGCCTTGTTTCGGCACCATCGTCGGTGTCCAGCCGCCGTGATTGCCGAGCGGGCTGAGCTGCGGGTCGGCGCTGCTGGCGAAGTTGGCAATCGTGAACTGTGCGGTGTCGCGGGACATCACGATCAAGTCGCTGAACGTGCCGGCAGCGGGCGGGCTTCCGGTATCGACCACGATGTCGTGCGTGGCGTCGCTGTTGGAGAAGATCGAGAGCTCGAGATCGAAGGTCGAAGCCGAACCATTCGGGCAGGTATTGCCGCCGACTGCGCAATTGCGGTCATCGAAGCTGTACAGCGCGCCGCCGTCGTTCGCGACATTGCGCGCCAGCGTCGATGCGGAGATCGTCAACACTGCGCTGTAGTTGAAGATTGCGCCGCCCAGGCCAGTGCCGGCTGCCGCCCCGCTGCCGCCCGCTCCGCCGCTGGCGCTGTTGGCGGTGAACGTGGAATTGACGATATTGAGTGCGCCGGCATCGTTGAATATCGCGCCGCCCATGCCGGCGCCGCCGCCACCGGAACTGGCGGAGCCGGCGCCCGCGCCGAATCCACCGGTGCCAACGCCGCCGATGCCTTTGCCGCCGCCGCCGCCAAATCCGCCATTGCCCCGACCTGCGCTGCAAATTGGGCTGGCGCCGCCGCCACCGCCGAAGCCGCCGGCTCCGGCACACGAGTACGAATCTCCACCGCCGCCAAAACCGCCGTCGATGTGACCTGGAGTAGGCGCGTTGGGGCCGCCGCCGCTACTGCCCGTCGGCGCCGAGCCGACCCCGGCGCCGCCCGTGTTGCCGCTGCCATCGCCACTGGCGCCGCCCTGGGCCATGTTGCCGACGAAGGTGCAACTGTCGATGATCAGGTCGCCTTGATTGAAGATCGCGCCGCCGGCGCCGAGCGCGCCGCCGCCGGACCCGCTGTTGAAGCCCTGCGCGAGGCCGTTCTTGAGGGTGAGGCCGATCAACGACAGGCCGCTGCCGGCGTTCACGTCGAACAGGCGAAACGGCGCCTTGGTCGTGTCGCGCGCGATCGTGATGCCGCGCGCAAGACCGGTTTGGCCGTCGATCGTGATCGACCTGTTGGCATTGATGAAGAATGCGCTCGGGCCGAATTGCGTTCCGGTCTGCGCGTTGCTGTAGCTGCCGAGCAGGATCGTGCCGCCGTCGATCGCGCCGGAAAATTCGATCGTGTCGCCATCGCCGGCGCTGTTGATCGCCGCGCGCAACGTGCAACTGCTGCTGCACGATCCCGCCGTATCGGCGGTGCTGGTGACGGTCCAGGTCGTGGCCGAGAAGGCGTTGGCCGACAGCAGCAACGAAGTCGAAACCGGCAGCCAAAATGCGCGGAGCTTCATGACGTTATTCCGAGGAGTCGAACCGGGTTGCGGATGGTAGCAAATACGCGCCTTGTCACGGGTTCACGCGCGTCCACATCTGGCTGCGCCCCAGCAACGGCATGCCGATATAGCCGTGCACATCCAGCGTCTTGCCGCCATCGCGCGGATGCAGGATGGCACGGTAGACGTGGCCGTCTTCCGGATCGAGGATTTCGCCGCCGTCCCAGGCGTCACCATCGCGACGGAAATTCCACAGGATCGTCATGCCGAGCACGGGTTGGTCATGACGCTCACCCGCACATTCCTTGCAGCGCGGATCGAGCTTGTCGCCCGGCGCCGGAAACAGTTTCACGATCCTGCCCGACAGCACGCCGGTGTGATCGACGATTTCGACCAGGGCTTTTGGCGCGTGCGTGTCGTCGTCGAAGGTTTGCCACAGGCCGGCAGGCGAGCTGCTGCCTGTTTGCGCGAGCGTGGGCGCTGCGAGAGTGAGCAGGACGATGGCGGCAAGGCGCATGCGGGCATGTTACGCGATACAATGAACCTTTGTTCTCGCACGATTCCCCTTATGCCGCAACCCACCAAAGAGCAGGTCGAGCGCCTGCTCGCTGAAATTGTCGATCCGCATACCGGTCAGGACCTCATGGCTTCTGGCGCGGTCAAGGGTGTGGGCGTGGATGGCGGCAAGGTCGCCATCGACATCGTGCTCGGTTATCCAGCAAAGACCTTCGTTGACGCTTTGGCGCAACAAGTGCGCACCAAGCTGGCCGAAGCGGGCGTGGCGGATGCGACGGTCGGCGTGACTTCGCGTCTGTTCGCGCACAAGGTGCAGAAAGACCTGACGCCGATGCCGAACGTGAAGAACATCATCGCGGTCGCCTCGGGCAAGGGTGGCGTCGGCAAGTCCACCACGGCGGCGAATCTTGCGCTTGCGCTCGCCGCCGAAGGCGCGAACGTGGGCGTACTCGACGCCGACATCTACGGACCGTCGATGCCGCGCATGCTCGGTGTTTCCGGAAAGCCCGACACGAAGGACGGCCAGCGCATCGAGCCGAAACTCGCGCATGGCATCCAGGCCATGTCGATCGGGTTCATGATCGACGAAGACACGCCGATGATCTGGCGCGGTCCGATGGTGACGCAGGCGTTGACCCAATTGCTCAACGAAACCAATTGGGTGGACCTTGATTACCTCGTCATCGACCTGCCGCCCGGCACGGGCGACATCCAGTTGACGTTGTGCCAGCGCGTGCCGGTGTCTGGCGCGGTGATCGTGACCACGCCGCAGGACATCGCGCTGCTCGATGCGAAGAAGGGCCTGAAGATGTTCGAGAAGGTCGACGTGCCCGTGCTCGGCATCGTCGAGAACATGGCCTTGCATACCTGCTCGAACTGCGGCCACACCGAACATATTTTCGGCGCAGGCGGCGGCGCGCGCATGTCCGCGCAGTACGGCGTGCCGTTGCTGGGGTCGCTGCCGCTCGACATCCACATCCGCGAACAGGCCGATGGCGGCACGCCGACGGTTGCGGCCGATCCCGCGGGCGCGATCGCGGGGATGTATCGCGAAATCGCGCGCAAGACCGCGGCGCAACT
>JAFEEK010000213.1 GCA_018241165.1 Pseudomonadota bacterium | reverse complement strand
GCGCGTGTATCTGGAAGACACGCCCAAGTCGATTGCCTTGCTCGAGAAGGCTGCCGCCAGCGGCGACGACAGCGCGTTGATCGCGCCATCGCATTCGCTCAAGTCGACCAGCGCCAATCTCGGCGCACTGGGGCTGTCGGAGCTGGCCAAGCGCCTCGAACACGGCGCGCGCAGCGGCGATCTCGGCAATGAAGTTCCCATGCTGGTCGCGGAATTGGCGCGCACGTTCGCGCGCGTGCAACACGAACTGGATGCCCTGCTGCGCGGCGAAAAAGCCTGAGATCAGCTGCCGATCTTGGTCTGCAGGTACTGCGTCTGGCCGAGCTTTTCGATCAAGCCCAGTTGCGTTTCCAGCCAGTCGATGTGTTCTTCCTCGGATTCGAGGATGTGTGCGAACAATTCGCGACTGACATAGTCGCCGCAGGATTCGCAATGCGCGATCGCGGCCTTGAGATCCGGATGCGCGGCCAGCTCGAGCTTGAGGTCGCAGGCGATGACTTCAGCGGGTGTCTGGCCGATCAGCAGCTTGCCCAACGCCTGCAGGTTGGGCAGGCCTTCCAGGAACAGGATGCGCTCGATCAGCTTGTCGGCATGCTTCATCTCGTCGATGGATTCGGCGTGTTCGTGTTCGGCCAGTTCCTTGTAGCCCCAGTTCTTGTACATCCGCGAATGCAGGAAATACTGGTTGATCGCGGTCAGTTCGTTGAACAGCACCTTGTTCAGGTGCTTGATGACGTCGGCGTTGCCCTTCATGGCTGTCTCCTGCAATCGGTGCGCCCCGCACTATAACGCGCCACCGGGCGTAACGTGGAAATGCAAATCGGCTGCGTTTGCCGCAGCGATCCGGATCAAGCGGCGATGGCAAGCAGCGGTGCTTGTTGCGCCAGCGATTCGTGCAACACCTGCGCCGCCATTTCCGCACAGCAGCCACAGGAACCGGCGCATCCGGTGCGACGCTCGAGTTCGGCCATGCTGCAAACGCCTTCCGCAGCCGCTTCACGAATGGCGGATTCGGTGACTGCATTGCAGATGCAAACGTACATGGCGGCGTTCCGAAACGGGGCGGTGCCATTCAAACGCAAATGAGAATGATTGTCAACACGAACGAACCGTCGTGACCGCGATTCAGCCGCCGCCGAATCCCATGATCCGATCGATCCGCAGCAACGGCATGCCGCGCAAGCCCTCGGCGAGCGGCGCCAGATGCCGCAAGGCGCGCTCGTAGACATCGCGCTTGAACGGCACCACATGGGCCAGCGGATACCAGAAGTCCACCCAGCGCCACAGGTCGAATTCCGGCGCATCGGTGGCGTCCAGCCGGACATGGGATTCCTCGCCAATGAAACGCAGCAGGAACCACACCTGCTTCTGCCCGATGCACATCGGCTTTTCCTTGTGGCGCAGGTATTTGCGCGGCAACCGGTAGCGCAGCCAGCCCGGCGTCGCGCCAAGCACCTGCACATGTTCGGGCAACAGACCGGTTTCTTCTTCCAACTCGCGGTACATCGCCTCCAACGGCGTTTCGTCGCTGCGCATTCCGCCCTGCGGAAATTGCCAACCATCGCGCCAGGCGCGGCGCGCCCAGAACACCGAGCCGTCGTCGCGGATCAGGATGATGCCGACATTCGGCCGATAGCCGTCGGGATCGATGACGTCGGACACACGTAGAACTCCAAAATCCAATGTCCGGATTCTTCCACGCCACTGCTGCGGCGGCAACCGCCGCCCGCTGCCGCATCACTTCCCACAGCCGCGTCATGTATAATCCGCGCCCCTACGGCTAGGTAGCTCAGATGGTTAGAGCGCGGCACTCATAATGCTGAGGTCGGCGGTTCGATCCCGCCTCTAGCCACCATTTAATCCGTCGTAATTTCAGCCGCATGCGGCTACAGAAGCTCACGCATCGCGTGGGCTTTTTTCGTTTTGTGCCCGCTTTGTGCCCAATTCGTGCCCAAACCCAACAGGTTGGGACCCCAAAAAACGACCTTCGCACTCACATTCTCGTGCCCATGTCGTTGCCTGGGTAGCGCCGACCTGAGCACTACGCCGGCACCCGCGCGGAACACGCGTTCTGCTGCACGGCTAGCGACAACTGGGCGCGAAACGCTGTGTATTCCTCCACCACGCGCTCGGGGGCTTCGACCTGCGGATAGTGTCCGACGCCTTCCAGGATAACGATGTCGGGCCGCGGAACGAGTTGCTGGTATCGCTCGACCATTTGTACCCCGGAAACGGGATCGGCAACGCCGTCGATCAGCTTCAGCGGCATATCCTCGCGCTGCAATGCGCCGACCCATCTTTGCCGGTTCGCGCGCCGTTCGCTGATGTACCGGATCAGCGATGTATATATGCGAATACCTTCGTTGTGCACGATCAGTTTCCAGAAGGCATCAATCTGCGCCGGCGTGGGTTGAGTCTTGGATCCAAAGACCTGGATAAAGCTGCGCGCGAACCGGTCGCGCGTCATCAAGCGCGTGACAATTGGACCCACATACGACTGCAGAAGCCGCTGCACGATCGTCGGACGATGCGTTTCCGGAAACAGGCCGCCATTGAGGAAGCACACGCTGCGCAGTTTCGGCCGGTCGCCAGGCTCCGACTGCCGCGCCAGGAGTTCCTGCGCAACCGTGTCGCCATAGTCGTGCGCGAGAATGTGATACTCAGTGATGCCTTGCAGTCGCAGGAATGATTCCTGGATATTCGCCTGGTCGGCGATGCGGTATTCGTAGCGTCGCGGTTTGTCCGAGAACCCGAAGCCGATCATGTCGACGGCAAGCAAACGATAGTGCTGCGCGAGAGCTGGCCAGACCGCTTCCCAGTCCCACGACGCAGTTGGAAATCCGTGGATCAACAACAGCGCGCGAGCATCGCAGTTGCCGGCCGCGCGCCAGAAAATCCGGTGCCCGCGGTAGTTGAAAAAATTACCAGAGGCCTGCCACTCGTCGATTGGCGTCATAGGACGATTATGCTGCCAATCGATGTTCGTAGTACGGCCG
>JAFEEK010000212.1 GCA_018241165.1 Pseudomonadota bacterium | reverse complement strand
TCGTAGCTCATGCCTGAGTTGAGTACGACATTGCCCGACTCGTTGACCGT
The DNA here is from genome assembly GCA_018241165.1 of Pseudomonadota bacterium. Taxonomy (GTDB): domain Bacteria; phylum Pseudomonadota; class Gammaproteobacteria; order Xanthomonadales; family Rhodanobacteraceae; genus Rudaea. The sequence goes on along the minus strand of JAFEEK010000212.1, from coordinate 7,721 downwards.
CGTCGTGATCGTGCTAGGGCGCGCGGTCGCAGCCTCGTAGCCGTAGCTCTCCTGCCACACCGGCGTCGCGCTTTGCGCCGGAACCGTTCTTCCCGCTGCGCGGCGGCGCTGCACCTGTTTGAGTTTGCCGATGCCGTTGACCGGATCGAACGTCCAGTCGTCGAGCACCGTTTCATAGGCGAGGCCGGCAGGGGCGGAACTCGGCGGCACCTGCTGGCGTTGCGTGGTTCTTCCCAACGCATCGCGGCTGTTGACCGTCGTGATGACGCCGCGCGCATCGGTTTGCGTGAGCAGCTCGCCGAGCGCATCGAAGCTGAAGTTCCACGTGCCTTGATCCGGATCGGCGCTTTGCGTGCGCTGGCCGAGCGCGTTGTAGCCGGCGGTGGTGATATTGCCCTCGGCATCGCGCATCGCCGCGATGTGGCCCAGCGGCTCCGTCCAGTAATTCGTGGTCAGGGTTTGCGTCGCGCCGTTGAGGATCGGCGACTGTGTGGTCTGCATCCATTGCCCGAGCACGTTCTGGCTGCGGCTCATCTGCAAGCAAAGATTGCCATTGCTGGATTTGCACGTGCCGTTCGCGTTCGGGATGACATTCGTGCCGTGCACCGTCAGGGCCGTGGTGTTTCCCGCATACGTGTAATCGGTCTGCACGTCGCCGTGCGTGGGGTCCATCTCCGATCCCGGCGCGATTTTCTTTGTCGGCCGGTTCAACGCATCGTAGGTCAGACCAATCAAAAACGGCGTATTGCCGATAAAGTACGGCGTACTGGTGTCCGCCGCCGTGCCCATGTCGTCGTAATCGGTCAGGTTCGCGATGAACGTGCCATCAAAGCCGCGATGGCCCGACTTGATCGTGCGGCCCAGCAGATCGAACCATGCAACTTGCGTCGGATAACCCGCCTGCACCGTCGTCACGCGGTACGCCGCGTTAGCTTCGTTGCCATCCTCGGCAAAGCTCGCCGCATCCGTCTTGGGGCAATGGCCCGGATTGCGGTTCGCGTCCAGGCAAGAGGTGAGCGCCGTCTGCGTCGCCGACGCCATCGCAATGCCGGTATTGCCCAGACGATCGACTTCGATCGCACGCCCGAACGCATCGTAGCTTGTGACAACTTGCACGCCGTTGGGGTCGGTAGCCGTCAACACCTGTCCGTCGTTCGTGGCGTGCGTGGTGGTCGCGGTCTGGTTCAGCGCGTTCTTCGCCGTCAGCACGAAGTAGCCGTCCGCCGCCGCGTTGCTTCCATCCTTTGTATACGTGTAGCTTGTCGTGCGCGTGGGACTCAACGCTGCTACAAGGTCCGGCGCGTTCACCGACACGGAGCTGGGCAAGCCGTAGCTCGTACCTGTGATCACCGGGCAGGGCGAGGCGCTACCCGGATAGCAATAGGTCGTCGTTGATTGCTGATTGGTAATGCCCGCCTGCACAGTCTTGGTCGCCGGCGTACGGTCGGTGTTCCAGGTGTAGCCAGTCGTGAGCGTCTGGCTTGGCGCGGATGCTCCCGCTGGTAACGCATGCGTGGCGTCGTAGGTAACGCTCGACGTGACGCTGGATTGCGTGAGTTTATCGAGCCACCAATTGGTTCTGTCGACGGTGAAGGTGTTGCTCGTGGTCGTTGTGTGGCTGTCGACGAACACGTTCGCGCCCTTGTCTGCGCGAGTGACTGTCTGGTAGGTCAAATTGCCGTAGGCATCCCAACCCGAGGCGCTGCCGTTCGCGTTCACGGTGTCGGTCTGCGCGTATTGCGCGCCGGTACCGAGGTCGTAGGTTTTGACCGATTGGCTGTCGAGCACCGGCGCAAACACGGTGCCGCCTGTCGTCGGCGCGGCGGGAATCGCGATGTCGTCCGGGCACGCGCCGCGATTGCTGGTGCACACGTAATTGTCCGTCTCGTCGCGCACCGTCGTCATCGCCGCCGCGGTCACGTCGCGCGCCGAGGTCGTTATGTGCGCGATGGTGCCGGTCAGCGGAAACTTCTGGTTGTACGTGGTCGTCGTGCGCGTCGCCCGAAAATGCTGGCCGCTCGCGTCCGTGCCGTCGCCGGTCTCGGCGATGATGGTCTGGAATCCTGTAAAGCCACGCCCGTAGCGGTTGTACATCGCATTGCCGTAGCCATAGACCGACGCACGAAAACCCGTGAGCAATTGCCCATTGCCCGAGCTTTGCCCCATGCCGTTCACCACCGGCATGGAACTTTGGAACAGGTAGTGCCGGCTGTCGACGTAACTGCTGTCGATCGTGTACAACGCAATGCCATCCTGCGTGCCGGACGCGGACAGCGGCGCATAGCCCCATACGGCGGTGTCGCCCACGCCATCGACGACAGCGTCGAGCAAACCCGGCAGCACCAGTTGCGTTGGCAGGTTCAGCGAGATGCCGTTGGCGCTGGCCTTGATCGCCATCGGTGTCATGGCAGCGCGCAACGATCCGCCCGGCTGTGCCACGCCCTGATTGATGCTGCCGTACAAATTCCAGGTGCTGGCAAAGGTCGAAATGTCGGAAACACCCGGAAATGTCGTCGGCCCATAGGCAGTGCCGCTGGCCGTGCCGATCACCGCACAGAACGGGATCGTCTGCTGCGTGCCGCCGTTGCTTGCCGTGACCGTTGCACTGGGACAACCCACAGCCGTGGTGACGTCGGCCAACCCATCGCCGAACAGGTCTTCGCTGCGATTGTAGTAGCCAGCGCTCAGGCGCGAGACGATGGGCGTGTTGACCACCGTGGCGGTGAATGCGCCGGTTGGACTTTGCGTGAACTTGAGCGCAGCCAAGTGATAGACGCTGTTGTCGCCGCCATCGGGCGGGGAATTTTGCGGCCCGAACCCATAGGCGTTGTAGGCCGGCAGGCCATTCCATATGTGTTTCGCAGTCTTCTCCTCAGAAGTGCCGCCGCTCGGTGGCACATAATCGGCGTTGTCCGGCAAGTTAACGTCGCCGCCCGGGTCGGGCGAGCAGATATAAATCAGGCATTGAAACGAGCTCGACGATTCCGCTGACGTCGCCGTGCTCGACGTCGTGCTGCTGATCGAAGCCGGCGGGCAGGCGCTCAAGGTTCGCTCCTGCGCCAGACACATCTTCAACGCAAAGCCGTGAACGTCGCCGGGGCTCGTGTTGCTGTTGCTCTGCGGAATCAGGATTTCCGGCTTGCCGTCCGCGTCCGCATCCATGACCGGCAGACGGTTCAAATATCGGAACAGGTAGCCTGAGCCATGCAGCTGGCCCGAAGTGGTCTGTGTCGGATAAGCGTCCAGTCCCGCGTAGGCCGGCGCGCTGGCCGCGACGGCGGGCGCCAGCGTTCCGCCTTTGTTCAAGCGAATTTGCCATTGCTTCTGATAGGGACGCGCGATGACAAAATCTTCCAACCCATCGCCGTTGACGTCGATCCAGTGCGCAAAATAGCCATTCTGCCAATTGCACTCGTCCGTCGTGCTGGTTACGGACGAGGCATCGCAGTTCAGCACCGAAGCCGCTGGCAACAACGCGCTCGACACGATTTCGTTCGACGTGTTTGCGTTCGAAACCGAAGTGCGCTCGATTCCTGCGAAGGAACCCGTGATCGTCGGCTCGTTGCCTGAATAGACCATGTAGATGTCGGGCAAACCATCGCCGTCGAAATCGGCAACGTGGTCGATGGTCGGCGCGTAATACGTATCCGGCAGACCGGCGCGATGCACCGTTGTTCGCGCAAGGCAAAACAGGTGCGTGGCCTGTTTGACGAAGGTGGCCGTGGTATTGGTGGCGCTCAACTGGCCGCTGGTAGTATTGCGGTAGTAAAACAGTCCCAGTTGCGGTCCCTGCGCATCGTTGCCGCCGCAGCTGCTGTCGGCTTCGACAATGAGCAGATCGGCTTTGCCGTCGTTGTCCAGATCGGCGGCGTAAATATTCTGATTCTGGCCATACCTCACCAAACTGTTATCGAAGGGAATGTTCGACGAGACCGTTTGAAAAGGATTGCCGCTCGCGATATCGCCGCGCGCCCCGTTCCAGATGCCGAACTGGAGATTGGCGGTGGTGCCGACGGCCGGCAGCTTGATCATTGCTGCGCGGCCGCTGCCGTCGATGTCCGACGAAGGGCCGTGCAGCGTCCCGAATCCATAGTTCGTGATGTCGTCGCCGACATGAATCTGCCGGTCGGCGGTCATCTGCGCCAGATAGACATGGTTGCCATCGGACTGGTTGACCGTTACCAGCGTCTCTTTGGTGCCGTCGCCATCCAGATCGCCGATGACATCGAACTGGTAGGGAACATTTGTAGCGGCTGTGTTAGGAGTGAAGCCGAACTCTTGCAGCGAGACCGTGGGGAAGTTGCCCGGCGTGTTCAGCACATCGTCGTTGTAGGTGAACTGCGTGGCCGGGTGGCAGGCGCTCGTGCCGTTATTGCTCGCACACTCGGTCAGCGTGGCCATCAACAACCGACCGTTGTATTGCGAGGCGACGTAACCCGGCGTGAGCGTGCGTGCTGTGGTGCCAGCTATGGCGGTCGTGATCGAGGCCAAGGCTTGCGTCTGCATCGTCAGGCCGCCGGCCAGGTAACTGGACGACACGTCGTTGACGCCTGCGATGTTCGTGCGCGGCTGATAGCCGAACGTGACCGCGCGGTTGCCCGCCGATGCGCCGAAGCCGGTGTACGTCACCGTGACCGGCAGCACCTCGCCGTTGCCGTAGTTCGTGTAGGCATAGAGTTGGTTGTTGCCGACGCGGTCTTCGATCTTCTCGACCAGCCAGCTCAATGTCGCTGCCGCACCGGCAGCCTGCACGCGCGAATTGGCGGTGGATGTCGCGCACGAGGAGCCGGACACGACAGCTCCGTAGTGCAGGATACGGCCATCTTTTTGCTCGACCTTGAAGCACGTTGCCGTGCCGGTCAGCCCGCCGCCGATTTGGGTGATGCGCGCGTGGCTGTCTACCTCGGTGGCGTAGACCGTTCCCGCCGCACCGTAGCTGCCGGACACGGCGACCAAGCGTTGTCCGTCCAGACACAGGCGATCATTGGCGGAATACGACACGCCCGTCGCAATTCCATCCTGCTCCAGCGTCTGCGGACAGCGGTGGATCGAACTCAAACCCGAGATCGACCAGCCCAAACCGGCAACGCCATTGCCGCCGCGGCTGTTGTAGGTCAACGACAACGACGGCTGCATGCCTGCACGGCCCGGCGGCACAACGATCGGCACCGAATACGTCGCCGCACCGCCTTGCGTGCCTGCCGTCCCTGCCAGCGTGCCGACTGTTGCGTCGTGCGCCGGAAGATCGCCACCCGTCAGCGCCGCCGTGCCGCGTGACGCTTTTCCGGTCGAAGGCTGCGACTCCGGCGGCGGCGGGTTGGTAACGCTGAACGAGGTCAGTTGCACCGCGGCGCGGGCCGGCGGCGGCAACAGTACGGTGAACAAACCAAGAACGAAGGCAGTAAGCCCGATACCTGCGCGCACCGTCCGGTGCGCCATTGCCGCTCCACTATGCAACGTCATCCCGCACTCCCTTCCCGCTCAAGGCTGCCGTCCCCACGGCGTGCCGCGTCCCCTCCATGCCGACAGAATAGCATCGGCGCCCTATGGTTCACTTATGCCGGCGAAGCATCGACCTTCGTCTCGGCGCTTTCTTCGGAAATACGCAAGACAAGATAAGCGTGTGCCAAGGTTTCGGCGTGCGTTATCGTTTGTCTTCGACGTACAGTCGCCACTCGCATCCAGACCCATTTCCTGGCTCCGAGTATAACTATAAAGAAACCGAATTTATATTCTATGGTTGTTTACCGCCAGTGTTCCTAGCTTGGCGGCATGACCATCGACGAACTGCAGCCGCGCCTGGGCAGGGTGATTCGCTATCACCGCGAACGCAAAGGCTTTAGTCAGGAAGGGTTCTCTGATTTGATCGATGTGCACCAGACGTACTACGGCGCAGTCGAACGGGGCCGGCAGAATGTCACCCTGCGACGATTGAAACTGATCGCGGATGGCCTGGAAATGCCGGTATGGAAACTGCTGCATGAAGCGGAAACGAAACAGCCAACGGACTTCCCCGAACCGCGAAAACCCGGTCGGCCACCTGGCAATAAGCGCTTGCGCTGATGACGGTGATACTTACCCCAAAAGTGTGCCGGAACTGTTGCGGCCGCTCTGAAGCATCAAAAATCACAAGCCTGTTCTTCGATTCGGCGTTTCTCCGCGGCGTGTTCGCCCGCGGCGTCTTCGACTTGTTGTTGACCGACATCGTTGAGCGGATCCAGCGGATTGCCCATGATCAAGTGCGCCATGTGCGCGCCTCGTGCTGCCGCGGTCGCGGCTTGAGCAGGCGTTGGCCCATCATCGAAGCGGCTGCGCCGGCAGTGGATGATGTTGTGGCCGCGCGCGAGCAATTCGCGCCCGCGTGCGATGCCGACCTGCAACGGCCCGCTGAAGCGCGATTCCGGCGGCAATCGCACCGAACCGTCACGATTGAACAGTTCCGGCTGCGGCTGCGTGGCGGGAATCAGCGCTGCCGCCATCGGCGAAGGCGCGGCCGACGGTGTGGCTGTAGCTGCGGAACGCGACCGCGACAGTGCAATGGGTTGCGGCAGCACGGGCGCAGGAGGACTCGATTCGTCAATCAAGCGCACCTGCACGACATCCTGGCTGCGCGGCGGCGATGGAAACCGGTTGGCATACCACAGCGCAAAGATCACCGCATGCAGTGCCAACAGCAGGGCCAATGCCACCATTCGCGACGCGCGTGGCGCATGCGCAGGCGCGAGGCGACTCAACGCGCGGACACGGACATCCGCATGCCAGGCATCGGTCGGCAACGCGATTTCGGCGTCTTCCTTGAGCAAAAGGACTCCCTCGGCAATGCGTCGGCATCACGGCGATACCAGCGGCAAGCCTAGCCAGCACGGTGTAAATGCGCGGTTAGCGCCTCGTTAGGCCCTGCCGCAGCGCCGCTTGACCTGCCGCGCCGAAAGGAGAACGCTTGAGGGCCCTACTCGAAACGGGAGCGGCCCATGGCCTATACCACCGATGGCATCCGAAACATCGCGCTCGCCGGACATTCCGCCGCGGGCAAGACCACGCTGTTCGAGGCCCTGCTGCATGCGGGCGGCGTGATCGGGACCCCGGGTTCGGTCGAGCGCGGCACCACGGTTTCGGACTACGATCCGCTGGAAAAGGAACGCAAGCAGTCGCTGAACACGGCCATTGCCTCGATCGACCATGCCGATTGCCACATCAACCTGATCGACACACCCGGGGCGGCGGATTTTCGCGGACCGACGCTGTCGGCACTCGCCGCGGTGGAAACCTGCGCGATCGTCGTCAACGCGCACAACGGCATCGAATACGGCACCCAGCGCATGATGCACCACGCCAAATCGCGTGGCCTGGCGCGGGTACTCATCGTCAACAAGATCGACGGCGGCAACTGCCGTGCGCTCGTGGACCAACTGCGCGAGACGTTCGGGCCTGAATGCCTGCCGATCAACCTGCCCGCACAGGACGGCAAAACCGTTGTCGACTGCTTTTTCAAGCCGGAAGGCGTTGCGGATTTTTCTTCCGTCGGCGAAGCGCACCAGCGCATCATCGACCAGGTCGTCGAGATCAACGAAACTGTGATGAATCATTTCCTCGATGTCGGCGAGGCCGGGCTTTCCGGGCAGGAACTGCACGATGCCTTCGAGCAATGCCTGCGTGAAGGGCATCTGGTACCGATCTGCTTCGTCTCCGCGCGCACCGGCGCCGGCGTGAAGGAATTGCTC
>JAFEEK010000211.1 GCA_018241165.1 Pseudomonadota bacterium | reverse complement strand
TCGGCGGTCAGCTCTCGCGCGTAGCCCCCCGTGCCGGCGGCGCTGACCCCAAGTTCGACGTATTTGGCGCCGAGCGACTGGATCTGCTCTTTCGTCTCCGGGCGCACGTCGAAGCCTTCGACCTGGGCACCGAGTCGCCGCGCCGTGGCGATGGCCTGCAAGCCGGCAACGCCCGCGCCGACGATCAGCACTTTCGACGGCCGCACCGTGCCGGCTGCGGTGGTCATCATCGGAAAGAATTTCGGACTCGCCTCGGCAGCGATCAACACGGCCTTGTAACCGGCGATGTTGGCCTGCGACGACAGCACGTCCATCGCCTGCGCGCGCGTGGTGCGCGGCAGCAGTTCCATCGCAAAGCTGGTGATCTTGCGGTCGCGCAACGCCTTGATGCGTTCGGGCGCCAGATGCGGCGACAAGTAGCCGATCGTCACGCTGCCTTCGCGCAATCCCGCGATTTCATCCAGCGATGGCGGTTGTACCGTAAGCAGAACGTCGGACTTCGCAAGCGCACTGCGCGCATCGGATGCGATCTCCACATCCTTGAACGCGGCATCCGGAAAACTCGATTGCCCCGCGCCGCGCTCAATGAGCATGTTCGCGCCCCTGGCCTTGTATTTCTTCGCAACGTCCGGCGTCAGCGCCACGCGCCGCTCGCCGGGCGCGGACTCGCGCACGACGCCAATGGTGATTGCCATGAACCCCTCCCGTCCTGCGGCAAGATCGGTGATGCTAACCGAGCGCAGTCGGCTTGGCCATAGCGCAAGCGGCACGATTGCCCGATATTTGCATTGACGTGCGTCAAGGCATGCTCCGGGGTATCTTTAGCAAAATGCGCGACCCTTGCAGGATCCATTCATGAGCACCATCGAAACCTACGACGACAAAGTCGTACGCCTGTTCCTGTTCGCCTCCGCAGTCTGGGGCATCATCGGCATGCTGGTTGGCATGTATCTGGCCGCGGAACTGGCCTGGCCGTTCTGGAACCTCGACGTTCCGTTCCTGACTTTCAGCAAGCTGCGTCCGGACCACACCTTCGGCGTGATTTTCGCGTTCGGCGGATCGGCGCTGATGGGCACGTGCTATTACGTCGTGCAGCGCACCGGCCACACGCGCCTGGCGCTGCCGCGCCTTGCCGAGTTCACGTTCTGGGGCTGGCAACTGATCTGCGTGCTGGCGATGGTGACGATGCCGCTGGGCATGACCCAGAGCAAGGAATACGCCGAGCCCGAATGGTTCGTCGACATCCTCATCGCCGTCGTCTGGGTCAGCTTTGGCGTGGTGTTCTTCGCCACCCTCGCGCGCCGGCGCATCCGCCACATTTACGTGGCGAACTGGTACTACGGCGCCTTCATCATCGCGGTCGGATTGCTGCATATCGTCAACAACATCGCGATTCCGGTATCGATGACGAAGTCCTACCCGGTCTATTCCGGTGCAGTCGACGCGATGGTGCAGTGGTGGTACGGCCACAACGCGGTTGCGTTTTTCCTCACCGCGGGATTCCTCGGCATGATGTATTACTTCGTGCCGCGCCAGGCGCAGCAACCGCTGTGGAGCTACCGCTTCTCGATCGTCAATTTCTGGGCGCTGATCTCCGTGTACATGTGGGCGGGCTCGCATCACCTGATGTACACCGCCCTGCCGGACTGGGTGCAGTCGGTGGGCATGGCGTTTTCGCTGGTGTTGCTGATGCCGAGCTGGGGCTCGGCGGCCAATGGCCTGTTCACGTTCAACGGTTCGTGGCATCGTTTGAAGGATGCCCCCGCCGCCAAGTTCATGGTGATGTCGCTGGTGTTCTATGCCGCCGCCACGTTCGAAGGCTCGCTCATGGCGGTCAAGACCGTGAACTCGCTGTCGCATTACACCGACTGGACCATCGCCCACGTGCATTCCGGATCGCTCGGCTGGGTCGCGATGATCACGATCGGATCGCTCTACGCGATGGCGCCGCGCGCGCTCGGGCGTCCGGCCATGTATTCGCGCAAGGGCATGGAATTGCACTTCTGGCTGCACCTGACCGGCACGCTGTTCTACGTCATCGCGATGTGGGCGGCGGGCGTGACCGAAGGCCTGATGTGGCGCGCGACCAATCCGGACGGCGCACTGACGTATTCCTTCCTCGATTCGCTGATCGCGATCAAACCTCTGTACATGTTCCGCTGGTTCGGCGGCGTGCTGATCTGGCTGGGCATGTGGGTGATGGCGTGGAACCTGTGGTACACCGCCGCCGACGCGCGCAAGCCGATCATCTCGCCGATTCCGGTGCCGATCCCGGAACCCGACGTCCACCAATCGCCGGCGCCGCTGCCGGCGCAAGGTTGAGGATCACGCCATGGCTTATCGTCATTTCGAGTTCATCGAAAAGCACGCGTGGACGCTCGGCATCCTCACCGCGATCATGGTATCGATCGGCGGCCTCGCCGAAATCACGCCGCTGTTCATCGAGGCGAACAAGGTGCAGCCGGCGGAAGGCGTGAAGCCCTACGATCCGCTGCGCCTGGCAGGCCGCGACGTTTACGTGCGCGAAGGCTGCTACCTGTGCCACTCGCAGATGATCCGCGCGCTGCGCTTCGAGACCGAACGCTACGGGCATTATTCGACCGCGAGCGAATCGGTTTACGACCGCCCGTTCCAGTGGGGCAGCAAGCGCACCGGACCGGATCTCGCCCGCGTCGGCGGCAAATACTCGGATCTGTGGCAGCGCCTGCACCTGATGAATCCGCGCCAGGT
>JAFEEK010000210.1 GCA_018241165.1 Pseudomonadota bacterium | reverse complement strand
GGGGAAGAAAGCCTACGGCCTGCGCGCCAACTCCGGATTGTCGCGCGTCACCGGCATCAGGTCCTTCTTCGACACGCCCAGCCACAGCAGGATCGGGTTGGCGAAGAAGATCGACGACAGCGTACCGATCACGATACCGATGATCATGGTCAACGCGAAACCGTGCACCGCCGGACCGCCGAAGAAATACAGCGCGATCATGGTGATGCCGGTGAATACCGAGGTGATGATGGTACGCGACAGGGTCGAGTTGATCGCCTTGTTCAGGATGTCCACCGGTTCGCCCTTGCGCGTGGCGCGGAAAATTTCGCGTACGCGGTCGAACACCACGACCTTGTCGTTGATCGAATAGCCGACGACCGCCAGCACCGAGGCCAGCACAGTAATGTCGAATTCGTGCTGGGTGAGCGCGTAGAAGCCGATCGTCAACAACGTATCGTGGAATTCCGAGGCGATGGCAGCGATGGCAAAACGCCACTCGAAGCGCACGCCGATGTAGATCATGATGCCGATGATGACGAAAATCACCGCGGTCACGCCATCGCTTTTCAGCTCATCGCCTACCTCGGGGCCGACGAAGTCGGGATCGCGCGACATTGTCGCATCCGCGCGCTTGGCCTTGAGCGCAGCCATCACGTCGGCAGCAACCTTGTCGCTCTGCTTGACCGTGCCGGCAACGTCTGCGGCGGCGGCCTTGTCGCGGCCTGGCTGCAGGCGAATCGACACCTCGCGCGCGCCTCCGACGCTCTGCACGATGGCGTGGTCGAAACCGGCAGTATCCAGCGCTGCGCGCACGTCGGAAATGTCGACGGGCTGTTCGTACTTGACGCTGATCAGGATACCGCCGGTGAAATCCAGGCCGTAGTTCAGGCCGCGCGTGGCGATGGCGAAGATCGACCCGATCACCAGGATCGCCGAAACGATCAGGCTGACGCGGCGCCAGCGCAGGAAGTCGAATGCGGCGTCGTGTTTGAAGATTTCCATGGCTTAGGCTCCTGCGGGGCTCACGTGGTGGCCACCGCCGACCCACAAGCCTTTGAGCTTGCGGCCGCTGTGGATGAGGTTGGTGATGGCATGCGTGACCGTGACCGATGTGAACATCGAGGTCATGATGCCTATGGCGAGCGTCACGGCGAAGCCCTTGATCGGGCCGGAGCCGAACGCAAACAGGCCGAACGCGGCAAGCAGATGGGTCACGTTCGCATCCAGAATGGTCGCCCAAGCCTTGTCATAACCGGCGCGGATCGACGCCAGCGGCGTGGAACCGTTGCGCAACTCTTCGCGGACGCGCTCGCAGATCAGCACGTTCGCGTCGATCGCCATGCCCAGCGTCAGCACGATACCGGCAATACCGGGCATGGTCAGCGTGGCCTGGAACACGCTCAACACTGCGATCAACAGCACCAGGTTCAGCACCAGGGCGATGTCGGCGATCAGGCCGAACAGGTGGTAGTAGAGCGCGGCACAAAGCAGCACCGCAAGCAGACCGAGCAGCACCGCCATGCCGCCCTTGCGGATGTTGTCCTGTCCCAGGCTCGGGCCGATCACGTTCTGTTCGACGATGTCGGCCGGCGCGGCCAGCGAGCCCGCGCGCAGCAACAGCGACAATTCGCTGGCGGTCTTGAGACTGTCCAGGCCCGTGGTCTGGAACTTGTTCGAGAACACGCCCTGGATCGTGGCGTCGTTGATGACTTCTTCGTTGACCTTGGCGCTGCGCACTTCCTTGCCATCGACGATTTTCGTTTCCGGAATGCGCTCGATATAGACCACGGCCATGCGATGGCCGACGTTTTCGCGCGTGTAGTCGAGCATGCGCTTGCCGCCGAGCGCGTTGAGCGTGACCGACACCGCCGGCAGGCCGGACTGCGGATCCGGGATCGCCGCCGCGTCGACGAGTTCGTCGCCGCCGACGATGATCTTTTTCTTCAGCACGATCGGCATCGGCTTGCCGTCGGGGCCAAGGCGCTGGGTGTAATACAGGCGCGAATCCGGCGGCACGATGCCGGATCTTTGCGCATCGTACGGGTTCGTGGCCTCGTCGACGGCGTGGTATTCCAGCGTCGCCTGCGCGCCGAGGATTTTCTTCGCTTCGGCCGTGTCCTGCACGCCGGGAAGTTCGACGACGATTCGGTTGGCGCCCTGCTGCTGGATCAAGGGCTCGGACACGCCGAGCTGGTTGACGCGATTGCGCAGGGTGGTCAGGTTGCTGGCGACGATGGAACGCTGCTGTTCCAGCAACGTTGCCTCGCGGATGCGTGCGTTGAGCGCGAACGTGGTCGCGGTGCTGGTGCCGTCGACGATTTCCAGCGGCGGCTGGCTGCCGAGTTTTTCCGGCTGGTTCACGCTCTTCGCGATCTCGTTTGCCGCTGCGGTGCGGTCGGCTTCCGAGCGCAGCACCACGACGATGCCCTGCGCGCCCGGGTTGACCGAGTCGTAGCGGATCTTGGCGTTGCGCAAGGCGTTGCGGATGTCATCCACGTAGCGCTGCTGCATCTTGGTCAGCGCGGCCTTCTGGTCGACTTCCATCAAAAAGTGCACGCCGCCTTGCAGGTCGAGGCCCAGCGGCATGCGATTCGCGCCAATTGCGCGCAACCAGCCCGGCACGGTCGTGGCCAGGTTCAATGCGACGATGTACTTGTCGCCGAGCTCGGTCTTGAGCGCATCGGAACCAGCCAGCTGCACCTCGGTGTTGGGGAAGCGCGCGAGCAGGCGGTCGCCGTTGAGTTCGACATCCTTGAACGCGATCTTCTTCGTCTGCAGGATGCCGAGCACCTTTTCCTTCAGCGCCGCATCGACGGTCGCACCGCGATTGGCGGAAACCTGCACGGCCGGCTGCTGCGGATAAAGGATCGGCAGCGCGTAAATGATGCCGAGCAGGACGATCGCGGCAACGAGGATGTATTTCCAGCGGGGAAAGTCATTCATGGGTTTTTCTTGTGTGGAGTGCGGCCACGATCGACCGCCGGGCGGCCTTCGCGGTCATGCGAGTCCGCGCCAACTACGCGGATTTCAAAGTGCCCTTCGGCAACACCATCGAGATCGCCGTCTTTTGCAGCTTGATCTTTACGTCGGGCGCGATTTCAAGGGTCAGGAAGCTCTCGCCGATGTCGTCGATGCGCCCGGCGATGCCGCCGTTGCTCACGACCTCGTCGCCGCGGGCCAGGGCGGCGATCATGGCCTTGAGTTCCTTCTGCCGCTTGGACTGCGAGCGGAACATGAAGAACATCATGACAACCATGATGATGATGAACACGAACGGCGACCCGAGCAGGCCGATGCTTTCCGGCGAACCGGCCGCCGGCGCCTGCGCAAAGGCATTGGAAATCAGGAAATCCATGGAATTCTCGCGTTGTCCGCCCGCGCGGATCGCGGGCCTGCCAAAAGACTGGGGATTATGCCATGCGGATGCAGGCTATGCACCCGCCACGCGCATCAGCCGGGCCTGGCTTGCCCCTGGTAAAACCCGGCCACGAAGTCGCCGAGCCGCCGCGCCGCGATCGCCTCGCGCAAGCCGCGCATCAGATCCTGGTAGTAATGCAGATTGTGGATCGTGGCCAGCATCGGCCCGAGCATCTCGCCGCACTTGTCCAGATGGCGCAGGTAGGCGCGGCTGAATCCGGATGCGCAGGTGTAGCAGTCGCAAGCATCGTCAATGGGTCGCGTGTCGCGTTCGTACCGGGCATTGCGCAGACGCAGCACGCCCGTGCGCGTGAAGATGTGGGCATTGCGCGCGTTGCGCGTGGGCATCACGCAGTCGAACATGTCGATGCCACGGCGCACGGCTTCGACGATGTCCTGTGGCCGACCCACGCCCATCAGGTATCGCGGACGATCCGCCGGCAACAGCGGCACGGTTTCTTCCAGCGTGCGGTTGCGCTCGGCTTCGGGTTCGCCCACGGCGAGGCCACCGACCGCATAGCCGTCAAAGCCGATTTGCAGCAAGCCATCGACGGATACCTTGCGCCACTGCGGCCAGGTGCCGCCTTGCACGATCCCGAACAGCGAATTGGGATTGCCCAGGTCATCGAACGCGCGGCGTGAACGTTCCGCCCAACGCAGGCTAAGCTCCATGGACGCGCGCACCTGTTTTTCCGTCGCGGGGTACGGCGTGCACTCGTCGAAGATCATGGCGATGTCCGAATCGAGCACGCGCTGGATGCGCATGGATTCCTCCGGCGAGAGGAACACG
>JAFEEK010000020.1 GCA_018241165.1 Pseudomonadota bacterium | reverse complement strand
CTGCGCTTCGAGATGCCTTATCTGAAGGCCATCGCAATGGGTGGCGCCGATGCGGCGTCGCAGTTGCACGAACACACTGCTGCGGTCGGCTACGTGTTTGATGCTCATGCGCCGGGCGGGCAGGGTGGAAGCGGACGCGCTTTCGACTGGTCGCGCATTCCGCAAGACCTGTCGTGTCCACTGATCCTTGCGGGTGGCCTGAATCCGGCCAATATCGGTGAGGCGATCGCGACCGTCGCACCATTCGCGGTCGATGTTTCCAGCGGCATTGAGTTGGCACCCGGCATCAAGGACGCCGCACGAATGCGTGCGTTTGTCGACGCCGTTCGCGCAACCGACGTTGCACACGAATGAGCGAAGTGGCTGCGCAATGACGGATTGTGTAACCTAGGCCGCAGCCATGAGTCCCACACGACGCTCGCAATCGCCCTTCGGCCGCTCCCTGCGGCGCTGGCGGCGCGTGCCTGCGGCCGCAGTCCGGTAACGCGCAGCCGCGTACCGCAGTCGCCGCGCATGATCGCGCAGGTATCCATCGTCGAACACTTTGGCAGATTTCCATGAAGATCGATTATTCGCACTATCCCGATGCGCACGGGCGCTTCGGGGATTACGGCGGCATTTATGTCGCCGAAACCCTGATCGAGCCGCTGGCGGAACTGACCGCCGCCTACGCGCGCCTGCGCGACGATCCCGCATTCATCGCCGAACTCGACCGCGATTTGAAGCACTACGTCGGCCGGCCCAGTCCGATCTACCACGCGCAGCGTCTGTCGAAAAAAATCGGTGGCGCGCAGATCCTGTTCAAGCGCGAGGACTTGAACCACACCGGCGCGCACAAGATCAACAACACGGTCGGACAGGCCCTGGTCGCCCGGCACATGGGCAAGACCCGCATCATCGCCGAGACCGGCGCCGGCCAGCATGGCGTGGCCAGTGCGACGGTCGCCGCGCGCCTGGGTCTGGAATGCGTCGTCTACATGGGCGCAACCGACATCGAGCGCCAGAAGATAAATGTATACCGGATGAAATTGCTCGGGGCGCAAGTCGTGCCGGTGACCTCCGGTTCGCAGACACTGAAGGATGCGCTGAACGAAGCGATGCGCGATTGGGTGACGAACGTCGCCGACACGTTCTACATCATCGGCACGGTTGCAGGCCCGCATCCGTATCCGATGATGGTGCGCGACTTCAACGCCGTGGTCGGGCGCGAGGCGCGCGCGCAAATGCTCGCCGAATACAGTCGCCTGCCCGATGCGCTGGTAGCTTGCGTCGGCGGCGGCTCGAACGCGATCGGCCTGTTCCACGCATTTCTCAACGATGCGAACGTCGCCATTTTCGGTGCGGAAGCGGCAGGCGAGGGGATTGCGACCGGTCGTCATGCGGCGTCGCTCGCCGCCGGGCGCCCGGGCGTGCTGCACGGCAATCGCACCTATGTCCTGTGCGACGACAACGGCCAGATTACGCAAACGCATTCGATTTCCGCAGGTTTGGATTATCCCGGCGTCGGCCCGGAACACGCCTTTCTCAAGGACAGCGGTCGCGCGCAATACGTCGGCGTTACCGACGACGAGGCATTGGCCGCATTCCACGAACTGGCATTGACCGAAGGCATTCTTGCGGCGCTGGAATCCAGCCACGCCGTCGCACAGGGCATCAAGCTCGCCCGCGAAATGGAAAAAGATAAATTGATACTTGTGAACCTGTCCGGCCGCGGCGACAAGGACGTGCACACGATCGCGGCGCGCGAGGGGTTGTCGCTATGAACCGCATCGACACGCGTTTTGCCGAGTTGAAGGCCGCCGGCCGCAAGGCGCTGATTCCCTTCATCACCGCAGGCGATCCGTCGCCGAATGGCGTCGTTGCGCTGCTGCACGCGCTGGTCGAATCCGGCGCCGACCTGATCGAGCTCGGCGTGCCGTTTTCCGATCCGATGGCCGATGGCCCGGTGATCCAGCACGCCAGCGAACGCGCGCTGGCCCATGGCGTCGGTCTTGCGCAAATCTTCGGCTGGGTCGGCGAATTCCGCAAAACCGACACAACGACGCCGATCGTGCTGATGGGGTATCTCAATCCCGTTGAAATCCTTGGCGGCGAGCGCTTCGCGCGCGATGCCGTTGTTGCGGGCGTGGATGGCGTGCTGCTGGTGGATTGTCCGCTGGAAGAGTCGCAGGCCGCGCAGGCGATCGAGGCGGCTGGTCTGCGCCGGATCTTCCTCACCGCGCCGACCACTTCCCCGGCGCGACTGGCAGCGATGTGCGAGAAAGCGCGTGGCTTCCTGTACCATGTAGCGTTCGCGGGAATCACGGGAGCCAACCGCTTGAGTCCGGATGCAGTGCGCGAACGCGTGGCGGCGATCAAGGCTCGCACCGCAACGCCGGTGGCGGTCGGTTTCGGCGTGCGCGACGCGGCATCGGCGGCGGCAATCGCGCAGTTCGCCGATGCGGTCGTGATCGGCAGCGCGCTGGTGGAATCGCTGGCGGGTGCGGGTTCAGCGCAGGCCGCCTGCGACGCGGCGCGCGCGTTCATCGCGCCGATTCGCGCGGCGCTGGATGCCGGGGCGGCGCATGCCGCGTGATCCGCGCCAGGAACTGCCGGTACCGGCCGAAGCCGTGGCGCCGCTGGAAACGGGAGAAGTGGACGACATGAGCTGGTTGCAAAAATTGATGTCCTCGCGCATTCGCACCGAGGGCACCACGGCCAAGGGCAAGGTGCCCGAAGGCCTGTGGGAAAAATGCGATGGCTGCGGCGCGGTGCTGTACCGGCCCGAACTCGAGCGCAATCTCGAAGTGTGCCCGAAGTGCGGGCATCACCATTCGATCAGCGCGCGCAAGCGCCTGGCCGCGCTGTTCGACGAGGGCGTCGGCGAAGAGTTGTTCGCGAACCTCGAACCCGTCGACGCACTGAAATTCCGCGATTCGAAAAAGTACAAGGATCGCCTCATCGCCGCGCAGAAGCAGACCGGCGAGAAGGATTCGCTCGTCGCCATGCGCGGTGCGCTCAAGACGCGGCCGCTGGTTGCGGTGGCGTTCGAGTTCGCGTTCATGGGCGGATCGATGGCATCGGTCGGCGGCGAAAAATTCGCGCGTGCGGCGGAACTCGCGCTGGACGAGCGCATTCCCTTCGTGTGCTTTTCCGCCAGCGGCGGCATGCGCATGCAGGAAGGATTGTTGTCGCTGATGCAGATGGCAAAGGTTTCCGCGGCACTCGCGCGCCTGTGCAGCGCCGGCATCCCGTACATCTCGGTGCTGACCCATCCGACCACCGGCGGCGTGTCCGCGAGTCTGGGCATGCTGGGCGATCTCAACATCGGCGAACCCCATGCGCAGATCGGCTTCGCCGGACCGCGCGTGATCGAACAGACCGTGCGTGAAACCCTGCCGGAAGGCTTCCAGCGTTCGGAATTCCTGCTCGAGCATGGTGCCATCGACCTGATCGTCGATCGGCGCGAGATGCGCGACCGGCTCGCCGACCTGTTCGCGTTGTTGATGCGGCAGCCGAAGGCGGCCTGACCGCTCAAGCTCGTCATTCCGGGGTTGCGCGAAGCGCAGAACCCGGAATCCAGCGACTTTGCTTTTGCCGGTACAAGAAAAGACACTGGATTCCGGATCGCGCCCGCTGCGCGGGCTTGTCCGGAATGACGAGCTGAATTTGTGAGATGCGGAATGGCTCCCAACACCCTTGCCGACTGGCTGGACTACCAGCAGCGCACCCATCCGCGCAGCATCGAGCTGGGCCTGGATCGCGTGCGGATGGTCTGGCGTCGCATGGGCGCGCCGGCGCCGGCGCCAGTCGTCATCACCGTTGGCGGCACCAATGGCAAGGGCTCGACGGTCGCGTTTCTGGAAGCGATGCTGGCCGCGGCGGGCAAGCGCGTGGGCTGCTACACCTCGCCGCACCTGCTGCGCTACAACGAGCGCGTCCGTGTTGCCGGTGTCGATGCCGACGATGCCGCGCTGATCGACGCGTTCGAACGCATCGAGGCGGCGCGAGGCGCCGCTTCAAATCAGAGCGTACCGCTGACCTATTTCGAATTCGGCACGCTTGCCGCATTGTGGATATTTGCACAAAGTAAACTCGACGTCGCCGTGCTCGAAGTCGGACTCGGCGGCCGGCTCGATGCGGTGAATATCGTCGATGCGGACGCCGCCATCGTCGTCACCGTGGACCTGGATCACCAGGACTGGCTGGGCAATGACGTCGATGCCATCGGTCGCGAAAAAGCCGGCATCTTCCGAAAGGATCGCCCGGCCATCATCGGCATGCGCGCGCCACCGCACGGCTTGATCGAGGAAGCCACGCGCATCGGCGCGCGTGTGTTGCGCGCGGATCGCGATTTTCGCGTGTCTGCGCAGATCGATGGCTGGCGTTGGGATTGCAGCGATGAATCGCTGGTCCTGCCCGAGCCCGGATTGGCCGCACCCTGCCAGATCGACAACGCCGCCGCGGCGATCATGGCCTTGCATTGCCTGCGCGACCGGATCGGCTGGGACGCGCCAGCGATCGCGCAAGGCGTGCGCGAAGCACGCGTTCCGGCACGGTTGCAGCGCCTGCACAAGGACGCTGCCGCGGAACTGGTTGTCGACGTCGGCCACAACCCGCAGGCCGCGCGCGTGCTCGCGCAATGGCTGGCCGAGCATCCACCGCGCGGACGCAACATCGCGGTATTCGGCGCGCTCGCCGACAAGGATATTGCCGG
>JAFEEK010000209.1 GCA_018241165.1 Pseudomonadota bacterium | reverse complement strand
TCCGTGAAGGCCGTCATTTGCGCCGTTAAATTTTTCGTATACACTCGGGAAGCCCTTTGGGAATCAGGTAATTGGCAGCCATGCTTAAAAAACTACCTGCAATTTGTGCCGGTCTGCTGCTCACCTTGTCGGCGTACGCCGCTTCGGTGCAGCTTGCAAAGGATCACCCCGACACCTACACGGTGCGCAAGGGGGACACGCTGTGGAGCATCGCGGCGAAGTTCCTGCAAAAGCCGTGGCAATGGCCGGAAGTCTGGCAGGCCAACCCGCAAGTCAAGAATCCGCATTTGATTTATCCCGGCGACGTACTCAGCCTTGCCTACCTGAACGGCAATCCGAGCCTTGGCGTCGCCAGCCGCGGCGGCATCGAGCCGCATACGCGCGCCCAGCAGCTCGAAAGCGCGGTCAGGCCGTTGCCGTTGTCGGCGATCGAGGATTTCCTCAAGAAACCGCGCCTGGTCAGCGAAGATGAATTCAAGCGTGCGCCGCACGTCGTCGGCATCGAAGACCACCACCTCAATGGCGCTACCGGTCAGCTCGTTTACGTGCGCGGACTCGACGCCCAGCCTGGCCAGCATTTTGTGTTGGTGCGACCGATCGGACGCTATTACGTGATGACCGGCAAGGATGGCCGCCCGGACGAAGTCTTCCGCCAGGATCTGCAAGATCGCGACGACCGTCCGAGCATGCTCTGGCACCACGGCCCGGATCATTTCACGTTGCACGGCAACGTGCATTTCCTCGGCTACGAAATGCTTCAGTTCGGTGAGGTCGAGGCCACGCATGCCGGCAATCCGGCATCGGTTTTGGTAACCAGCACCGATTACGAGGTACGCCCCGGCGATTTCGTGCTGCCGCCGGACAACAACCAGTTCGACTTCCAGTACGTTCCGCACGCGCCCAAGCAGGTGCCTGCAACGATGCGCGTGATCGCCTTCACCGACGCGCTGAATGCGGTAGGGCGCATGCAGGTCGTGGCGCTTTCCAACGGCGCCGCCGACGGCATCGAAAACGGCCAGACCTTTTCGATCTTCCACAAGGGCGACGTGGTGACGGATCGTACCGACTATCCGGAAGGCAGCTTCAAGGCGTTTTTCAAGCGTGACGATTCCAAGGTGCAGCTGCCCGAGGAATACATCGGCCACGTCATGATCTTCCGCACCTTCGACCGCGTCAGCTACGGCCTGATCATGGACGGCATCCGGCCGGTGCACCTGGACGACAAGCTCTACGATCCGGATCACACGTAGCACGCGCGTAGGATTTTTCCGATTCTCCCGAACGGCGCGGTCTTCCGCGCCGTTCGCGTTTGTGCATCCGCTAGACTTCGAAGATGCCGCTGGAACTTGCCCTCGATGAAACCCGCGCCTGGCTGGCGCTGCTGCGCGCGCCGGGGCTAGGCGCCGGCGGCGTGCGTGAACTCGTCGGCAGGCACGGCGGCGCATCTGCCGCGCAGGCAGCCGCCGCGCGCGATGCGCGAATCGGCGCAGAGGCGCGAGCCTGGCTGGGCGCGCCGGACACAGCCGCCATCGAGCGCGACATCGCCTGGCTCGACGCGCCGAATCATCACCTGATCGTCGCCACCAGCGAAGATTTTCCGAGCTTGCTGCGCGATGCGTCCAATCCGCCCGCGGCGCTGTTCGTGGCGGGCGACACGGCGTGCCTGTGGTCGGCGCAGATCGCCATCGTCGGCTCGCGCAGCGCCAGCGCCGGCGGCCTGGCGAACGCGCGCGCCTTTGCCAAGACGTTTGCGCAATCGGGCAATACCGTCACCAGCGGACTTGCCGAAGGCATCGATGGCGCCGCGCACGAGGGCGCGCTGGAAGGCGGCGGCAAGACCATCGCCGTGCTCGGCACCGGCCCGGACCTGGTGTATCCGCGCAAACACGGCGATCTCGCGCAACGCATCATGGGCGCCGGCGCGCTGGTTTCGGAATTCCCGCCCGGCACGCCGGGCAAGCCCGAGAACTTTCCGCGCCGCAACCGCCTGATCGCGGGCTTGAGCCTGGGTACGCTGGTCGTGGAGGCGGGCCTGAATTCCGGATCGCTGATCACCGCGCGCATGGCCAACGAGGCCGGCCGCGAGGTCTTCGCCCTGCCCGGCTCGATCCACTCCCCACTCGCGCGCGGTTGCCACAAGCTGATCCGCGACGGCGCAAAACTGGTGGAAACCGCCGAGGAGGTGATCGAGGAATTGCGCGGTGTCGGCGGACTGCTCGCCGAAGGCCTGCGCCGACGCCTGGATGCGCCCGCCGCACCGGTTCCTGTATCCGATGCGACACAACGCGATCCGGAGTATCAGCGCCTGCTCGGTGCGCTGGACGCCGAACCGGCCGCATTGGACGAACTCGTGGAGCGCACCGGACTGTCCGCCGCGGCGCTGTCCTCGATGCTGCTGGTGCTCGAACTGGATGGCGCCGTGACTGCCGAAAACGGCCGCTATGGGCGGCGTTGAGTCACACCGACGCCAGGCGGTTCATCGTCTCGGGATAGCGTGCCACGAGCCGAATCAGCAATGCCGCCTGTGCGTTCGGCTTGGCGCGGCCCTGTTCCCAGTTCTCCAGCGTGCGCGCGTTGGTGCGCAGGCGCGCGGCCAGCACCGCGCGCGACACATTCAATTTTTCGCGCAACGAACGCACTTCGGTCGCGGTCACGTCGGCAGGTTCGGGCATGTTCACCGTGTGCGTGCGCAGTGTTGCCTTGCCTTTGCGTTGCGCCTTCAATGCATCGAAACCTTCGACAATTTCGGCAAAAACATCGCGTTTCTTCATAAGGGTTTCCTTGCTTGCAATTCGTGTTTGAGCATCGCGGCCAGTGCCACGCGCTGCGCTTGGGCCAAATCGACCGCCTCGTCCTTGTCGTACAGGGTGAACAACCAGAACTGCGCGCCATCCGGCCACCAGTAGTAGATGACGCGCAATCCGCCGCGCTTGCCCTTGCCGCGACGCGCATCGGCCTGTCGCAGTTTGCGTAGTCCACCCGTGGCCTTGATGACATCGCCCGCTTGCGGGTCGGCCATCAACTCGACCTGCAGCGCCTGGAAGCCGGCATCGTCCAGGTATTCGGCACGGTAACGGGCAAAGGCGGGCAGTTCGACAAAAACGGCTTTCATGCTCGAACTATACGCAAATTGCGTATATTTTTCAACCTAGCGATTCGGTGCGAAAAAGGGCGCAACGGGCGGCGGTGAAATGCCGGCGCGCTTGACACGGCAGCGGAACATGTGGGCACACTGGAATAAGAAGGGCTCGGGCGAACCGGGCCCATTGCATCTTTGAGACCGCACCCGCATGGCCAAAAATCTGCTTATCGTCGAGTCCCCGGCCAAGGCCAAGACGATCAACAAATACCTCGGCAAGGATTTCCAGGTGCTGGCGTCCTACGGTCATGTGCGCGACCTGAAGCCGAAGGAAGGCGCAGTCGACACGGATCG
>JAFEEK010000208.1 GCA_018241165.1 Pseudomonadota bacterium | reverse complement strand
GCGCCGTGTTGTTCCGGAAGGCGTTCGTAATCGAGCTGCGCCAGCGGCAGGATCGGCTGGAAGCACAGTGCGAAACCGTCGTTCTTGAGGGCGGATTCCAGGCGTGCCGACCAGCCCAGTTCCATGTCCATGCGCGCACGCTGGTCGGTGTCGGGTGAAAACACGTGGATCTGGTTGCGGCCGTTGCGCTTGGCCAGGTGCAGGGCCACGTCGGCGGCGGCCATGGCATCGCTGCGCGATGCGGTGTGCTGGTCGAGGCGGGCCACGCCGATGGACGTGCCGACGCGATAGCTTTTGCCGCCATACACGAAGGGCAACGCGCCAAGCGCCTTGCGGAATTCATCGGCGATTTGTGCCGCATCGGCAGTGCCGACATTGCGCAGGATCACCGCGTACTCGTCGCCGCCCATGCGTGCGATGTGGTCGCTGGCGCGCAATCGCGCGGACAGGCGCCGCCCGATCTCGATCAGCAACTGGTCGCCGGCGGTGTGCCCGGCGGTGTCGTTGATGTACTTGAAACGGTCCAGGTCGAGGAACAGCAGCAACGACGCCTGGTCGGTGTGTTTCAGGCGCGTGATTTCCTGCTCGAGCTGGGTTTCGAACCAGGCACGGTTGTGGAGTTTGGTCAGCGCGTCGTGGCTGGCCTGCCAGCGCAGTTCCTCCTCGAGCGCGCGGCGCGCGGAAATATCGCGGAATGCCACGACCGAACCTTCACGCCGGCCTTCGACCTGCATCGGGTACACGGTACATTCGACCGGCAGCGCGCGCTTGTTCCGGTGCCAGAACACGGTCTGCCAGCCGGGGACCTGGTCGCCCTGCGCGTAGCATTGGGAAAGGAAGCAGGTGTTGCGCGGTATCGCCGTGCCGTCTTCGTAACTGTGGTGGAAACGCTCGTAGGCCGGCTCGCCGACGAGTTCGGATGCCTGCGCGTAGCCGAGCATGTCGAGCGCGGCGGGATTGACGAACTGGATGATGCCGCGGCGGTCGGCGCCGTACACGCCGTCGCCGACGGAAGACAGGATGCTTTGCAGGCGGCGGCGCTCGGCGTCGACCGACTTGCGATCCTGCACCGCGCGTGCAAGCGAGCCCATGCGCGCGAGGAACAGTTCGCGCGCCTCGCTCTTGAACAAGCATTCCAGCGCGCCGGCCGCGAGCGATTCGTTGATGACGCGGTCCGAATAGGTGCCGGTGATCACCGCGGACAACACGTTCGCGGTGCGCGGATCGTTTTTCAGCCGTTGCACCAGCACGGTGCCCGGATCGCCGGGCATGAAGTAGTCGATGATGGCCAGATCGAACGCGGTCGCCTGCGCCTTGCGCCAGCCGTCTTCGACGTCTTCGGCGGTTTCGACGAGATAGCCGTGCTTCATCAGCAGGCGGCGGAACGCGATGCGCACGGTCGCCGAATCGTCGACGAACAGCACGCGCAGATGCGACTGGCCGCCGATATCCAAATCCTGCGTCACCGGCGACGGCGGATTGAGCAACTTCGCCATCGCCTCGGCGCATTCGCTGTAGTCGCTCCACAGCAACAGGCCGGTACTGGCGCGTTTCATCATCCAGTTCACCGCCGCGCCGTCGTTGGTATCGGCCAGCAGCAGTACGGCGAAGTGTTCGAATTCGTCGCGGTGGAGGACGGCGAACACCTGCTCGGCGAGGGCGTCGCTGTGTTCGGGCCAGCCGATCACGATGCCGCGGAATCCCAGGGTCGTGCTGCCCAATCGCTCGATCAGCGGCAGCGCCTGCGCGTAGTCGGACAACTCGCTGACCGCGAAGCCGCGCGCCGCCAGCAGCGCGTGCATCGCGCGCCGGCGCGTTGCCGAAGGTTCCACGAGCAGGATACGGTCCACGGAGCTTCCCTGTAAGCGCCAGGCACGGGCGCGCGAGTGTAAAGGCGACTGGGTACATGCGCAAATCGTGCCGGACTGGGCACGATCGCGCGTCGGGTGCTAAGGTACGGACAACAAGTCGGGACAATTTGCCGCATGAGCCACGCATTGCCGCACGAAGACAATCTGATCTGGATCGATCTGGAGATGACGGGCCTTGATACGGGCGCCGATTCCATCCTCGAAATTGCGACGGTTGTCACCGATAAGCAATTGAATATATTGGAAAAAGGCCCGGAATTCGCCATTCACCATGAGCTTGCCCGGTTGGAAGCGATGGACGACTGGAACCGCAAGCAGCACGCCAAGTCCGGGCTATGGCAACGCGTGCTGGATTCGACCGTCGACATGGCGCAAGCCGAAGCGCTGACCATGGATTTCCTGAACCGCTGGGTGCCGGCGGGCAAATCGCCGATGTGCGGCAATTCCATCTGCCAGGACCGGCGCTTTCTGTACCGTCAAATGCCGCGATTGGAGCGGTTTTTCCACTACCGCAACCTGGATGTGTCCACGATCAAGGAACTGGCACGGCGCTGGTCGCCGGAAATCGCCAAGGGCTTCACCAAGGAATCCACGCACACGGCGTTGAGCGACGTGCGCGATTCCATCGCCGAGTTGCAGTACTACCGGCAGTTTATGGGCAAGTTGGGCGGAGACGGGGTTTAATCCACGATCCGCACCAACTTCATGCGCCCGCCCGCACCGGCCTTGATCGTCACCTGATTCTTCCGGCAGCCGAATTTTTCGGCAATCAACGCGATCAGTTCCGCGTTCGCCTTGCCGTCGACTGGCGGCGACTTGATTTGCGCGAGCCAGCCGTCCTCGACTTGTTCCAGCGAACTGGTGCGCGCATTCGGTTTCACTTTCACCGAGAGCGTTTTCATGGCCGCGCCGCCAGCACGCGCAACAGGTTCTGCGC
>JAFEEK010000207.1 GCA_018241165.1 Pseudomonadota bacterium | reverse complement strand
TTGCCGGCGGCAAGCGCGGGCGCGATCTTCCAGGTGAACAGGTACAGCGGCAGGTTCCACGGCGAAATGCAGGCAACCGCACCAAGCGGCTGGCGCAGCGTGTAGTTGATCGCGCCGGCGTCCATGGCATGTGCTTCGGACGAGAACTGCGTCATGGCCGTGGCGAAGAAACGCAGGTTCGACACGGCGCGCGGGATATCCAGACTGCGCGCCAGCGCAACGGGCTTGCCGCTGTCGCGCGATTCGGCCTGGGCGAATTCCTCGAGTCGCGCTTCGAGCAGATCGGCGATACGGTTCAGAAGCCGCGTGCGTTCCGCGACCGGCGTCGCCGACCAGGCCGGAAACGCGTGCGTCGCCGCGGCTACCGCGGCATCGATATCGGCCGCATCCGAATCCGGGCAATCGGCATAGTGCGTGCCAGTCGCGGGTTCGAACACGTCCAGCCAATGGTCGTGCCGCGGCGGACTCAGCCTGCCGTCGATGAAGTTGGCGAGTTTCAAGAGTTCGGACATGCCGCCACTGTAGCGCCAGTGGCGGCCGCGCGAAACAGGACGAAGGTCACGCGAACAGGGCGCGTTGCACCGGCGCGAAACTGCGCCGGTGCGCCGCACAGGGCCCAAGGCGTTCGAGTGCGGCGAAATGCTCCGGCGTCGGGTAGCCCTTGTGCCTGGCAAAGCCGTAGCCGGGATGGATCGCGTCGAGTTCGCACAGGATACGGTCGCGCGCGACTTTCGCGAGGATGGACGCGGCGCCGATGGCCGGTTCGGTCGCGTCGCCATCGACGATGGCACGCGCGGCGCAGCACAACTCTTTCGGCAGGCGATTGCCGTCGATCAATGCCATTTGCGGCGCGGGAGAAAGCGCGGCCAGCGCGCGCGACATGCCGAGCAAAGTGGCCTGCAGGATATTGAGCCTGTCGATGTCGGCGACGCCGATCTGGATCACGCTGAATGCCAGCGCAAACGTGCGGATTTGCGTGTCGAGGAATTCGCGCCGCGCCGCGCGCAGCGTCTTGGAATCGGCGAGTCCATCGATCGGCCGCGCAGGATCCAGGATCACCGCGGCGACGACGACCGGCCCTGCCAGCGGGCCGCGACCGGCTTCGTCGACTCCCGCGACCAGCGCTTCACTCGTGAACGGCATGCAAGGTGTCGAAAACGTAATTGTCGTAGGAACCCAGCAATGGCTTGTTCGGGCAATCCAGGTAACGGCCCTGGCAGCGTTCGCGCATCAACGCGTTGGCCTGGAAAAACGAGTCTTTCGGCACGCCGGCAATGTCCAGGATCAGCGAGCCGGCGAAACTGATGTCCAGGGCCGGATAGCTGTAGCCGCTGCGCGCCGGCTTGTAGTTGGTCTTGAGCATGAAATACGTGATGAAATTGGAATCGGGCACGGATGGCGGCACGATTTTCTGCAACGCGCGGATCGCGCCTTCGAACGAAGGCTGGTGATCGCCGAAATGGAACAACAAGGCCGGGCGCCCGCTGTCGAGCAGGGTTTTCTCGATGTGCGTGATCGCCGCGTCCGATCCCGACAGTCGATACAGATAGTTGGCGAGATTCAGGTTCAGCCAGTCGTCCAGGTCCTTGGGTTTCCAGCGCCCCGGAAACAGCGGCTTGTCGAACGGCGGCGGCATGGTCTTGTACGGATCCATGTGCGGGCCATGTTCGCGCAGGGTCAGCATCATCACGAACAGCGGTTGCTTGCCGATCGCCTTTTTCTCAGCCGCGTAGATGCGGTCGAACACCTGCACGAGGTCGCTGTCGGGCGATTCCCACGACAGGCCGTAGTCCTGGCCGTCGTAGAACTTGTCGAAGCCGTAGTCCTTGTAGGCGTTGCGTGCATTGATGAAATCGCCGGTCATCGGATAAATCGCGATGACGCGATAACCTGCCGCATGCAGCACGCGCGGCAGCGTGTAGGCGACGCGCGGCGCCAGGTTGTACGGTGCGTACAGCCCGGCTTCGCCGAAGCTCAGGTGATCCAGGCCCGTGAGCAGGGCGAACTCGGATGTCCAGGTGCCGCCGCCCCACACGTGCATGGTCGCCGGGCCATGCGCGCGCGTGCGGCCGTCGGCCTGGAACATCTTTACCTTGCACAGCGCCGCGATCGTGCAGTCCTTGAGCATGGACGGATCGAACGTGCTTTCCTCGAGGATGGAAACGATGTCCGGATGCTCCTGCGCGCTGGCGAAGCGGGTCGTGGCGCATCCGCGCTTGGCGCAGGCCGGTGGATTATCGGTCGGCGATTGCGTCCATACCACGCCTTTTTCGGCGCCTGCGACCGCTTTCGGAATGACGATCTGGGTTTGCCAGAACGAGGCGAAGAAATCGACGATGTAGTTGCGGTCGTTCATCATCGCCCACATGCCCTTGTCGAACACGCTGGAAAACGGTCCGCGCGGGGAATCCACCGCGATGAGCAGGGCGATGGCCGCAATCGCGCCGATGATCTGCAACGCGCGCCGCTGCACGGGGTGCAGGTGTGCGAACAGGCGCGGACGATCCAGCCACCACACGAGGATCAGCGACCCGGGAATCAGCACGGCGCCGGCGACCAGGGCGACCATGATGCTGGGGTAGTGATGGGCGACGTCGAGCAGGTCGCGGTTGAGGAAGTAGACCAGATCCGGCGCGAG
>JAFEEK010000206.1 GCA_018241165.1 Pseudomonadota bacterium | reverse complement strand
TCCCGCGCGCCGCGTTTCATCAGCGGTGCTTGAGCAGCGCCGTGATCACGTCGAGTTCGGCGCGATAGCCGTCCAGTACTTTCGCCGTGACCGCCGCGTATTGGTCGGCTTGCTGCCAATTGCGCGCCTCCAGCGCCTCGCG
The DNA here is from genome assembly GCA_018241165.1 of Pseudomonadota bacterium. GTDB lineage: Bacteria > Pseudomonadota > Gammaproteobacteria > Xanthomonadales > Rhodanobacteraceae > Rudaea. The sequence goes on along the minus strand of JAFEEK010000206.1, from coordinate 5,116 downwards.
CACGCCGGGTACGGTCTTCACGCCGTAGCCGGTCAGCAGGCCCGGCGCGTAAATCATGTGCTTGAACCACTCGCGTCCGGGCAGGCCATCCGGATCGGTCAGGGTCTGCTCCATGCGTCCCATCAGCTCGTTGATCCGTGCGGACTGTTTCGCCGGCATGGCGAAACCGTCGGCGGCCCGCGCCGCGTAGGCGGCCTGGAATGCTTCCGCGCTCGACTTCAGGTTCTTCGCTGCCGCATCGAGCGGCGCAAAATCGATCTTCGGCACGTCCGACAAGCGTTCCGGCGGCGCTACCGGCCGTGTCGGATCGGAGACCAGCTCGTAATCGTGCGCATCCAGCAACTTGTGTTGATTCTCCGCCTTCTCACGTTCCTCGTCGGCGAACTTGTGCAACTGGTCAACGTAGTGGTCGAGCGTCGCGCTGAAATCGCCGAAGCGCATCGGCAGCAGGTCGGCATCGGCCATGCGCATCACCATGCGGCCGGCGACCTGCGCCAACGCCACTTCGTACTTGAAGCCCGGATCGCCGAAACGGTCGAAGTGGTCGAACGAGTCGTAGCGCGAGTGGTAGATGCCGTCGTCGTCGTCCTCGCCGCCAAAGCCGATGTTCACGGAAGCGATGCCGAGATGCTCGAGAAACGCGCTGTAGTCCGAACCGGAGCCCAGGGCGCCGATCGGCAGGTCGCCACCCTTTGCGGCGATTTCGGCATCGTGCTTCGACTCGGGCTTGGCATGCGGACTGGCGCCATCGACACGCATCGCAGCGCGCATGCGCGCTTGCACGCTGACCTTCGTTTCGGGATCGGTCACATCCGCCGCAGCGGCATTGACCAGGTGCTGCAATGAATGGCTGCCTTCGGCGCCCAGGAAACCGCGTGCATTGGTATCCGAGTTCAGATACATCACCGCCTTTTGCTGCAATTGCTTGGCATGCGTTTCGGCCCATTCGGTGGAACCGAGCAGGCCCGGCTCCTCGCCGTCCCAGCTCGTGTATACGATCGTGCGCTTCGGCTTCCAGCCGGATTTGACCAGTGCACCGAGCGCCTTGGCCTCACCGAGCATGGCGATGTTTCCGGCGAGCGGATCCCATGCGCCGAACACCCAGCCGTCATGATGGTTGCCACGCACGATCCAGCGATCGGGTTCCTGCGCACCCTTGATCGTTGCGATGACGTCGTAAACGGGTTTGCGCGTCCAGTCGGACTCGACAACCATATGCACCTTCGCGGGTCCCGCGCCGATGTGGTACGTGAACGGCAGCGCACCGCGCCAGGATTCGGGTGCAACCGGGCCGCCCAGCGCTTGCAACAACGGCGTGGCATCGGCATAGGAAATCGGCAGCACCGGAATCTTGAGCAGCGTTTTCGCGTCCTTCAGTGCAAGATGCTTCGCCCCGGGCGTCGAGCCATAACCCGGCGTGGTCGGATCGCCCGGATACATCTGCATCTTCGCGACCGAGCCGCGTTGCACGCCTTCCGCCGGGCGCCAGCCGCCTTTCGGATAGGTGTCGCCCGCAAAGTATCCGTCGTCGCGGGGATCGGAATAAATCAGGCAGCCGACGGCGCCGTGTTCGTAGGCAAGCTCGGGTTTGAGGCCGCGCCAACCGGCGCCGTAGCGCGCAATGACGATCTTGCCCTTCACGTCCACGCCGCGACGCGCCAGTTCCTTGTAATCGTCGGGCATGCCGAAATTGACGTAGACGAGATCGGCAGTCACGTCGCCATCGGCGCCGTAGACGTTGTACGGCGGCAAGGCGCCGGACAGTGCCGATGTCGCATCGCCTGCCACCGGCGGTTCGTGCAGCATCGCCTTGAATGTCGTTGGCGCGACCAATTCGACGGCCACGTGTTTCGGTGTCGGATACAACACGTCGAAAGTTTCGATGCGTGCATCCCAGCCCCACTGCTTGTACAGCGACAGCAGGAACTCGGCATTCGCCTTGTCGTGCGGCGAGCCCACCTGATTCGGTTCGGCGGAAAGGCGCTTGAGCCAGTCGCGCATTTCGTTCGCGCTCAACTGCGCGTCGAAACGCTGTTCGAGTGCGCGTTGCGTGGCCGAGCCCGCGGCGGTGAAGCCCAGCAAGTCGGTCGACGGTGCGGAATTTTCCGCCGCAGCGCCAACGCAAATCGACATCGACAAAGCCACCAGCAGTGGCCGCAGCGGAATCTGTTTCATCAGGTATTTCCCCTTGCTTGGATGCTTCGATGATTGGGAACCATGCCGACTGCGCCGTCAAGTGGCGGCAGTCAGTGTCCGGCGGCTGGCGCAAGCGTGCCAAGCACGACGAGGCGTTTCATCGTTGCGCCATTGCGACGGATCGTCAGCGTCACGCGCTTGCCCATGTGCGCCTGCAACAGGTCCTGGAATTGCGCCTTGTCGCGCACCGGCATCTTGTTGAAGGCGACGACGAAATCGCCTTCGCGCAAATTCGCCTCGGATGCCGGCGTGCCGCCGACCACCTCGCCGATTTCCACGCCCCCGCTGCCCAGGGTCTGGCGCTCCGGGTCGGTGAGGTCGCGGAAATTCGCGCCAAACGGCAGGTGCAAGCGCACGAAAAAATTCGCCAACGCCGGCGCGCCCAGCGCCTGCGGCGGATAAATCAGGGCCTTGTCGGCGCCGGACTTGCGTGCTTGCCTGGCCACATCATCGCGCAACGCTGCCAGGTCGCCCGATGGATAGCGGCCGGTACCGATTTTCACCAGTCCCTGCGCACGCAGCAGGTTCTCGTCGCCATCCGGCGTCGCGCCATCGGCAACCTCGGGCTGCGCCAACGGCGGCGCGGCGCGCAGTCGCGCAACCACGTCGGGACCGCGTCCCTGCACGATTTCGTAGGCCGGCGTCGATGGCGGCGGCGGCGCGCCCGGAACCGGCGCCGGCGGGCGCGCGACCTGGGCGCAGCCGCTCAGCAGCAACACGCTCCACCATGCAGCGCGGAGCGCGCGCACGCTCAGGCCCTCGGCGCTGGCGACGGCACCGGTGTTGCGTGACGCTTGGGAACCAGGTTCGCGTCAAGCAGGGGTTCGATGCGCGCGAACACTTCGGAGCGCGAGAAAGGCTTTTTCATGAAGTCGTCCGCACCGATGCGCTGTGCGTAGAACTGCTCGGTGGCCTGCTCGTTGCCGCTGATCATCACGATCGGAATCTGCTGCGTGACCGGATCCTTGCGCAGCGTGCGCAGCGCGGCGAAACCGTTCATGCCGGGCAGGACGATATCGAGGAAGATCAGGTCAGGTTTTTCCGCACGCGCGACTTCGATGCCCTTCTCCGCATCGCCCGCCTCCAGAGTCTGGTAGCCGCTTTGCTGCAGGAACTTGCGCAACATCGCCACGATCGTCGGCGAGTCGTCCACGATCAGCACGACCGTGCCCTGGCGCGCGTTCAGGCGCGGCTTTTCGCGACGATCCTGATTGCTGCCGAAGATGCGCTTGAATAGCTCGAAATTGGCCACGGACAGTTCCTGTGCCGGAATTAGCGCAAGTGTCGCGGTTGGCGCGCGCGCTGGCAAGCCCGGAATCGGCGCGAACGCCGAAACCGGGATACTGAAGGGGTTTGGATGCGACCAATCAGCCGCGCGCGGCCTTCTTGGCGTGCTTCTCGGCGCGCTTTTCCTTCAGCGACTTTTCCGGCTTCTTCTTGGTGTCTTTTTTCTGATTCAAGCCCTTGCTCATGGTGCTCTCCGGTTGCGGTTGATGGCACAGGAATGTTAGCACCGCTTATGCACCGCGATGCAAGGCCCAGAAACCGATGTCGCGGCGCAACGTGTACCCCATATGTGCGTACAGCTGCAGGGCACGCGTATTCTCGTGGCTGACGTGCAGAAACGGCGTGCGACCGTGCGCCAGCGTGTCGTTGGTGAGGAATGCGGTCAGGCGTTGCGCATAGCCGCGGCCGGTGAAATCCGGGTGCGTGCAGATCGCGCTCATTTCGGTGTGCGTTTCGGTGCCAAGGCGCTCGCCGATCATCGCAGCGAGACGCACTTCGCCGTTCTTGTCCGGCATGTAGATGCCGAAATAGCGACCCAATTCCATCGTGCGCTCGCGGAAGTAATGTGGATACACCAGCGCGGTAAGCGCCAGCACGTCGGCGCGATGCGCGGAACTCAACGGGATGATTTCAGGGCCATCCACGACAGAAAGCGGCGCCGATCGAATCATCTGCGCGAGCGGATGGAATGCTTCCAGCGTCCAGGGTGCGGGCAACCGCGGCGCCACGCCGAGCAGGAGCAGGTTTTGTTCCGCCCCGACTAGCCGCGTCAGCGCATCGCCGGCATCGGAGTCCGCGTTCGCGACGCCCACGAACGGTGCGAACTGGGCCGGGTAGCGCGCTGCATCGCCGTCACGCAACGCGATGGCGCGGTGACGGGTTAGCAGCGACGCCCAGAACGGATTGTCGATCAGCGAATCATCCATGGTGTTATCTTACCAACCGCATCGCGCAATTCCCGTTGCACACCGGATCGACCATGCCCGACTATCGCAAGACTGCCCAAGCGCTCGCCAGGCTCACGCCGCTGCAACACAAGGTGACCCAGGAATCCGCGACCGAGCGACCGTTCGACAACGCATTCAACGATCACCATGAGCCGGGCTTGTACGTGGACATCGTCTCGGGCGAGCCGCTGTTCACCTCGCTCGACAAGTTCGACAGCCATTGCGGCTGGCCGAGTTTCAGCAAGCCCGCGGATGCGGAGAACGTCATCGAAAGACACGACGCCAGCCACGGCATGCTCCGCACCGAGGTGCGCTCGCGCCACGCCGACAGCCATCTTGGCCACGTGTTCGACGACGGGCCGCGCGACCGCGGCGGCTTGCGCTACTGCATCAATTCGGCGTCGCTGCGCTTTATCGCGCTGGCCGATCTGGAAAAGGAAGGCTACGGCGAATATCGACTGTTGTTTCACGATCATCCATGAACCCCTACGCCACCATCCCGAGGAATCCGCAATGACACAAACCCCCGCCTACGCCGCACTAGCCGGCAACAAGCCGCTCGCCTTCCACGCCATCCCGCGCCGCGCGCCCGGTGCGCGCGATGTCGCCATCGACATTTCGCATTGCGGCGTGTGCCATTCCGATCTGCACACCGCGCGCGGCGAATGGCCCGGCACGCTGTATCC
>JAFEEK010000205.1 GCA_018241165.1 Pseudomonadota bacterium | reverse complement strand
GATACCGTCACTTTTTTCACGGCGACCGATTTGTGGCCGTGCTCAATGTAAGGTTGTACGAACTTCGCTCCCGCCATAAATCCTCCAATGTGCGTGTAACGCCGGGGCAAAAATTATTCCCGGTTGTTTTTCCTGTCAACAGGTTTTTGCAACCCGTCCAGGGCAGGTCGCGGCCGCAAAACATGCGCCGCAGTCGCAAGGACGGCGCATCGAATCGCCAGCGATCACGCAAGCGCAATCTTGTTTGGACGCCTATACGTCTTTCGTCCCAATCCGCAAACACATGCCGGCGTCATGGCGCCATCGCGGAAGAAGGCGCGCAACCCCAGTAAACATGCGGCCTGCAAGCAATCGTGTTGTCTTTGCGGCACAACCACGCGCGCGTCATTCGCAAAACAGCAACTGCGCGCACGTGCCATTCGGCGCGCGCGGCCAAACCCGAATCCACAGCGTGCGCGACCCTCGAACGGCACCGGTCAACCGGCGCTGGCGGCCCGAAAAAAAAATTCTCCGCGGGGATGAAAACGTGCAAACGAACGCAGCGATTGCGCAAAACTGCGCAACTTTTTCGAATTCGCAAACGCATCGCGCGCATCGGACGAGGATGCGCGCGAGGAAAATTCCGGAAGATTTTTTGCGCGACGCATGGCGAAGCGCGCAGACGATCGCGTCAGTGTTCTTCGTTTTCGATCAGTTCGGCGTACGCGTCCGGATCGAGAAGATCTTCGGATTCCTCGGCAAGGTTGCTCGGCTTCACGACGAAGATCCAGCCTTCGCCGAATGCGTCTTCGTTGATCGTTTCCGGCTTGTCCGCGAGCGCGCTGTTGACCGAAATCACTTCACCGGAAACCGGCGCGTAGATGTCGGATGCCGCCTTGACGGACTCGACCACGGCACAGGCGTTGCCGGCCTTGACCTCGTCGCCAACGCTTGGCAGCTCGACGTAGACCAGATCACCGAGCAGGCCCTGCGCGTGATCGGAGATGCCAACCGTGACCGTGCCGTTGTCCTCGACACGTGCCCATTCATGGGACTTCATGAATTTCAGATCGCCGGGAATTTCGTTCATGGCCGTGGTTCCTGGTTTTTTGATGTTGCGCCGTCGAATATTGCAGTGCCGATTCTACACACGAACGGGCGCGATGAGGTCAAATGCCATCGATCGGCTTGCCGTCCCGCACGAAAGGATATTTCACCACGCGCACCGGCACCAGCTTGCCGCGAATATCCACCTGCGCGCTTTCGGCGGTGCCGGCGGGAACACGTGCAAACGCAATCGCCTTGCCCAGCGTCGGCGAGAACGTGCCGGACAGGATTTCGCCGTCGCCCGACGGCGTGACCACGCGCTGGCCGTGGCGCAGCACGCCTTTGTCGTCCATCACCAGTCCGACCATGACGCGGCGAACGCCGTCAGCCTTCTGCTTGTCCAGCGCGGCGCGACCGATGAAGTCGCGGCCTTCATCCAGCGCAACCGTCCATGCCAACCCGGCTTCCCACGGCGTGATGGTCTCGTCCATATCCTGGCCGTACAGATTCATGCCGGCCTCCAGGCGCAACGTATCGCGCGCGCCAAGTCCCGCCGGCCTTGCGCCCGCGGCGATCAACTTGTTCCACAAATCGACGGCTTGGGCTTCCGCCACGATGATCTCGTAGCCATCCTCGCCGGTATAGCCGGTGCGCGCGATGAACAATCCATCGCCCTCGCAGGCGACGAACTTGCCGATCTTGGCCGCTTTTTCGCGCGTGGCCGGACTCAATAATGATTGCACCTTCGCGCGCGCGTTCGGACCCTGCACGGCGATCATCGCCAGATCCTTGCGCTCAATCACTTTCACGTCGAACGCCTTCGCCTGCTTCTCGATCCAGGCCAGGTCCTTGTCGTGGGTGGCCGCATTGACGACGACGCGGAAGAAGTCCTCGGCCAGGAAATACACGATCAGATCGTCGATCACTCCGCCCTGCTCGTTGAGCATGCACGAATACAGCGCCTTGCCCGAGACTTTCAGCTTGTCGACGCTGTTGGCGAACAGATGGCGCAGGAAATCGCGTGTCTTCGCACCACGCAGATCCACGACGGTCATGTGCGAGACGTCGAACATGCCGGCGTCGCGGCGCACGGCATGGTGTTCCTCGATCTGCGAACCGTAATTGAGCGGCATGTCCCAGCCGCCGAAATCGACCATCTTGGCGCCGAGCGCGCGGTGGGTGGCGTTGAGGATGGTGTGCTGGGTCATGGCGGCGCGATCCTGTGGCGGACGCGCATTCTAACAAGTCCGTGCATCTATCCGGCCGCTTTCACCTTCAAGGTCGAACCATCCACGCCGACGACTTCGATCGCCGCGCCGGTCGGCAGGTCCGGACCTTCGGCCAGCCACAGCGAATCGCCGACGCGCGCCTTGCCCTGGCCGTTGACGATGGCGGTTTCCAGCACGAAGCGGCGGCCGATGTACTGCTCGGCGCGGCGATTCAGGTTTGGCCGGTCCGAGCGCTCATCCATCGCATGGCGCACGAAGCGCCAGTAGACGAAACAACTGATCAGCGCGAATACGGAAAACACCACCGCCTGCATGCCGAACGACATTGCCGGAACGAACAGCAACACGACACCCAGCGCCGCGGCGGCAATGCCGATCCAGAGCATGAAGAATCCGGGCGCCATGATCTCGGCGCCGATCAGCACCAGTGCGAGCAGCCACCAACCGTAATGCATTGTCAGACTCGCGAGCATGTCAGACCTTCGGCAGCGGCTTCGCCGCCTGCTGTTCGTTCAAGCTGTTTTTTGCCAGTTCCGCGATGCCGGCCAGCGAGCCGAGCACGCCGGTCGCCTCGAACGGCAGCAGCATGATCTTCTGGTTCGGCGCGCCAACCATCGCCTTGAGCGCATCGACGTATTTCGTCGCGACGAAATAATTGATCGCGTTGATGTCGCCGGCGCGAATCGATTGCGACACCATTTCGGTGGCCTTGGCTTCAGCCTGGGCCTGGCGCTCGCGCGCTTCGGCTTCGCGGAACGCCGCTTCGCGCTTGCCCTCGGCGGAAAGGATCGCCGATTGCTTTTCGCCTTCGGCTTTCAGGATCGCGGCCTGGCGGAATCCTTCGGCTTCGAGGATGTTCGCGCGTTTTTCGCGTTCGGCCTTCATCTGCCGCGCCATCGAATCGACCAGGTCGCGCGGCGGCTGGATGTCCTTGATCTCTATGCGGTTGCACTTCAGGCCCCACGGGTGCGTGGCCTCGTCCACCACTTTGAGCAAGCGCGCATTGATCTCGTCGCGCTTGCTCAGCGATTCGTCCAGATCCATCGAGCCGAGCACGGTGCGGATATTGGTCATGATCAGGTTCAGGATCGCCTGATTGAGGTTCGCCACTTCATACGCGGCCTTGGCCGCATCAAGCACCTGGTAGAACACCACGCCATCCACGCGCACCACGGCGTTGTCCTTGGTGATTACGTCCTGCGACGGCACGTCGAGCACCTGTTCCATCATGTTCATCTTGCGCCCGACCGTGTGGTAGATCGGGATCAGGATGTGCAGGCCCGGCTCCATCGTGCTGGTGTAGCGGCCGAAGGTTTCCTTGGTCCACTCGTAGCCCTGCGGCACCACGCGCACGGTCTTGGAAACGAAGATGGCGACCACAACCAGCAGAACCAATGCGACAAACCCACCCATGGCGATCTCCGCAAAACAGCAAGAAGGGTTTCGAGTATAGCGCGGCGCCGCGTCAGTGCGCGGCGGCGAAGAACGCGCGGAATGCCGGCGAGAATACGCGTTCGTCGGGCAGCGCATTGGCATCCAGCTGGCGCGCTGCGCGTGCGTCGCTGCGCGCACCGTCGAGTTGTGATGGCTCTCCCGATCGCGCCAGCGCAAAGCGCGCCGCACTGCGCAACAGGTAGGCCTGGAAGCGCACGTTCGCGCCGTTGACCGCATCGACATCCAGGCGCGCCGCGTTCGCAAAACGGCCAGCGGTGAAATCGGCATAGGCGCGGATCAGCGCCGGCGGCGGTCCAGCGGCGGCGGCCGGCGCTGGTCTTGCCGATGGACTGGCTGCCGGTGCAGGCGCGGCCGGCGTTGCAGCAACCGGTGGCGCTGGCTGCGCTTTCGCGGGAACTTCCTGAGCTTGCGCGGCAACCGGTTTGCACTGGGCCTGGAGTTGCTCTTCTTGCGCACGCAACTGGCGCAGTCGACCGAGCGAGCGCTGGTTGGACTGATCGCTCCATTCGGCTTTCGCCGCCGCGCAATCGCCAAGCTTGAAATACGCCATGCCGAGGAAGTGATGCGGCAGATAGGGTTGCGGAACGCCTTCGATCCTCACCATGACCGGTGATTCCGGTCGCGCCGCGAGCGCCTTTTTCAAGGCCTGCACCGCACGATCGTATTCGCCGTGATCCAGCGCCGCCAGACCATCGGTGTAGTCGTCCTCGAAATCGGCACGCGCGATCGCCGGCGCGAGCAAGGCCGCGAGCGCGAGCACGGCAAACGCGCGGCTACGGGCCGGCATGCTTGAAATACTCCTTCGCGTCCGGCGCCGCAAAGCCGGCTGTCAGCGTGGCGCGCTTTTTCCCTTCGACCGCAATCGTCATCTGCCGGCTCTTGCCGTCGAGCGGCTGGCGAAACACGACGCTGTAGGTTCCGGCCGGCAGTTTGAGCAGCAACGGCGTGCTGTTGTCGTCGGGCAAGGCGATCGCGCGACCGTTGCCGTCGGCCACCGCATCCACGCGTGCCCACGGCGTGGCGTTGAGCAGCAACTCGCCGACATTCGCGACGGCCTGCGCCTGCGCGGCCGCGACGATGCCGGCGCGCCAGCCGGGCATGTCCTGCACCAGCTTCGCCCACGCCGGATCCGCGGACCAATCATCGCCGCGACCCTTGACGAAGGCGGCCATCGCATCGAAGTCGTCCGTGTTCGACGCTGCCTGCAAGCGCTTGCCGATGGCATCGACGGCGCGCGCGCGCAAAGCAAGCGTGTCCTTGTCGGTCGCATCGGCTGCCAGCAATTGGCCGATGCCGTCGAACGCGGCGCGCAATTCGGCGTCGGTGCCGGCGTCGAGGAACGCGGTTACCTGGGCATGCGCCTTTTGCCGGTTTTCGGCGGTCTGCATCTGGATTTGCGCTTGCGCTTTCGCCTGCTCGCGCGCCTGCGCGATGCGTTGTTGCAGACCGGCAAGCGACTTGTCGCCGGGCAGGGCGGCGAGTGCGTCGGCTTCGATCTTCGCCGCATCGTCGATGCGTTTGTCGGCCAGCGCCGCATCGCCTTGCGCGGCAAGTTGCTTGCCGATCAGTTCGCGGGCTTCCTCGGCCCGCGCATTGCCCGGATCCTTCTGCTCGACCTTGTGCACGAAATCCAGCGCGCTGCCATCGCTGCCCGGCGCGGCGACCAGCAATTGCCCGGACTGGATCAGGGTCGTGGCGCGGTCGTTCCACAGGTTCACCAGCTCCTGCTCATCGTGCGACAGACGGCGGTGCCCGAACCTGCCCCAGAGGATGACCGCGAGCAACGCGACGACCGCCGCGATCGCGATCCATGCCTTGCGCTTGCGCGCTGGCGTGGCGGGACCCGCTGACGGCGTCGCCGCCGGTTGATCCGCCGTTGCCGGTGCGGGGATCTGCGCGGACACGGACATGCGCGCGCCGCCGCTGCTCGGCATGCTGGTGTAGAAACCGAGCGCGCGCAGTTGTTCGGACGAAGTCTGGTTCGGATCGAGCTGCAGGCGCGTGAGCAAGGTGTCGCTGTGCACGAGGCGCGACTTGAGGTCGTCGCTGAAGGCCTTGAGCGTCGGATAACGGTCGTCGCACTTCTTGGCCAGCACGCGATCGAAGATGTCCTGGAACGCGGCGAATTCCGCCGGCAGCGGCGCGGGCGCCTGGGTCAGGTGCGCCATCAGCACCGCGATCGGCGTGTCGCCGCGGAACGGCGGCGCGCCGGTGAGCAATTCGTAAAAAAGGATGCCCAGGCTGTACTGGTCGGCGCGACCATCGACCTGCAAACCGTTGATCTGTTCCGGACTCATGTAGGTGGGCGTGCCCACGAGCATGCCGGTCTGGGTCAGGCGCGTGGCCGAGCCATCCTGGTAGCGGGCGATGCCGAAATCGGTCAGCACCGGCGTGCCCGAATCGCGGAACATGATGTTGGCGGGCTTCAGGTCGCGATGCACGACGCCGTGTTCGTGCGCGAATTCCAGCGCCGCGGCGACCTGCACGATCACCGCCACCGCATCGCCGAGCGCGATGCCGGTGCGCATGCGGTCGGTGAGCGCGCCGCCGGCGAGGTATTCCATCGCGATGTAGGCGATGTCCTCGTTGCTGACGATGTCGTACACCGCCACGATATTGCGGTGCGGCAGCTTGGCCATCATGCGGCCTTCGAGCAGGAAGCGCTTCTCCGACTGCGCCGCATCCGCCGCCGCCGCGTCGCCGCCACGACGCATCACCTTGATCGCGACGGTGCGATCCAGCGAACGCTGCAGGGCCAGGTACACGGTCGACATGCCGCCCGCGCCCAGTGGGCGCAGGATTTCGTACCCCGGAATCTGGATGTAGCCGTTGCCCATCGCGCAACCCCCGCGGCCATCATAGCATCGGGCGGGAATGGCGAAAGCCCCGTACCTTTTATGGCGCGATCAGCGCCGCGGCAATTGCAGCACGACCCGCAAACCGCCGCCGTCGCGATTGGCCAGGGTGATGCGGCCGCCATGCGCTTCGGATATCTCGCGCGCCAGCGCCAGGCCCAGTCCCGTGCCGCTGCGCTTGGTCGAGTAGAACGGCAGCAGTGCCTGCGCCAAGACCGTGTCGTTCATCCCCGGCCCGCGGTCCAGCACCTCGATGCGCTGGTCGGCGCCGACCGTGACGCGCACGCGAATCGCATCGGCGGCGCTGCCGGATTCGTGCGCGTTCTTGAGCAGGTTGATCAGCACCTGTTCGACTTGCGCGGCATCGAACCAACCGGACTCTTTCGGCAAATCGCCGTCGAACTGGAATTGCGCGTGTTGACGCAGGCCTTCCACGAATGGCGCCCAGGCGACATCCGCGCAACGCGGCGCAGGCAGGCGCGCGAAATCCGCGTAGCCGGCGATGAAGTCGTGCAGGTGGCGCGCGCGCTCGCCGATGCCGGCGAAAACCTGCGGCAGGCGAGCGCTGTCGCCACGCCGCGCCAGTTCCGTGCCGGAATGCGCAAGCGAGGAAATCGGCGCCAGCGAATTGTTCAATTCATGGCTGATCACACGGATCACGCGTTTCCACGCCGCGACTTCCTGGCGCGACAACTCGCGCGTCATGCGTTGCACCAGGTGCAGGCGGTGCGCGCGTCCCTGCAGGCGAAAATCGCGGCTTGAAATGTGGAACACTTCCTCCGCGCCATCGAGCGTCACCGCGGTCAGGCTGTCGTTGCCGCTGGCCAGCGCCTCGCGCATCGGCGCCGGACACGCCTGCAGCATTTCGGCGAAATCCATGCCGAGCGGACTCTTGCCGTCGTTCAACAAGTGCCGCGCGGCGAGATTGGCATAGACCACGCGCAGGTGCGTGTCGACCAGCAGCAGCGCGGTGGGCGTGTGCTGCATCACCGTGTCGAGCAGCAGTTCGCGTTGCACCAGGTTCTGGCGCTGGCCGCGCAAGGCCTGGCCAAGCTCGTTATGGGCATGGATCAACGCGCCGATTTCATCGCCGCGGCGCGACGCCAGCGACAGGCTGTAGTCGCCGTCGCGATAACTGGCGACGCTGCCGGACAACGCGCGCAGCAGGCGCCGGATCGGCGCGATCGCGGTGCGCGCGATCCACACCAGCGGCAAGGCCAGCACTGCCACCGCGACCAGGGCCGCGAGCCAACCGTCGCCCCACAGCGCGCCAAGCGCACCGGCCAGCGCCGCCGCCAGCACCGCAGCTGCGAACAGCAGCGCGACGAGTTTGCCTTCGAGCGTGAATACGCGCATGCGAACGCTAATCCTGGATCGGAATTCCATATCGCTGCATGCGCCGATACAGCGCCTGGCGCGAAAGCCCCAGTGCGCGCGCGGCGCGACTGATCACGCCGCCGTTTTTCTTCAGGGCATCCTCAACGGCTTCCCGTGACGGTTCGTCGAGGTTGCGCGAAGCGGCGATGGCCAACGCCGGCAGGCCCAGATGCTCGGCCTCGATCGGCCCGGCGCCGCACAGCAATTTCGCGCGGTCGATGGCGTTCTTCAGTTCGCGCACGTTGCCGGGCCACGGATAGTCGATCAGCGCCTCGCGCGCGGCATCCGCAAGCTGCGCGCCATCGAGAAAATGATCGGCCAGCGGCAGGATGTCGTCGGGCCGCTCGGCCAGCGGCGGCAGCGCGACCTGGATCGTGTTGAGGCGATAGTAAAGGTCTTCGCGGAACCTGCCCTCGCGGATCAGCGCGGGCAGGTCGGCATTGGTCGCGCTGATCACGCGCACCTTCACGCGGCGCGTGCGCGTGGAACCCAGTCGCTCGAATTCGCCGGTTTCCAACACACGCAAGAGTTTCATCTGCCCCGCCGCCGGCAAATTGCCGATCTCGTCGAGGAACAACGTACCGCCGTCGGCCGCCTCGAAACGGCCTTCGCGCGCGCGCACCGCGCCGGTGAACGCGCCGGCTTCGGCGCCGAACAGTTCTGCCTCGATCAGCTCGCCCGGCAGCGCGCCGCAATTGACCGCGACCAGCGGCTTGGCGCGCACCGTGGAGTTCGCGTGCACGATCTGCGCGATGCGTTCCTTGCCGGCGCCGTTCGGGCCGGTGATCAGCACCGGCACGTCGGCACGCGCGACGCGGCAGGCCAGTTCCAGCGTGCGCAGGGATTCGTCGGACGCGAACACGATGCCGCACAAATCGAAATCGCGTTCGAGTACCTCGCGGCGACGGCGGCGCGAGATACGCGCAGTTTCCGCGACACGCGCGTTTTCGGAAAGTTCGAGCAGATTCTCGACCGTGGCCAGCAGCTTGGCGTCGTCCCAGGGTTTGGCCAGGTAATCCGCGGCGCCGGCCTTGACCAGTTCCACTGCGGTTTCCAGATGCGTCCATGCCGTGAGCAGAATGACGGGCAAGTCGGGATGGCGTGCGCGGATCGCGCGGAACAGTTCGGCGCCCTCCGCGCCCGACGTCGTATCGACGCTGAAGTTCATGTCGGCGATGACGACATCCACGCGCTCGCGGGCGAGCGTGGCCAAGCCTTCGTCCGGCGTCAGCGCGACCAGCGGTCGAATGTCGTGCAGCGACAGCAGCAACGACAGGGCTTGCCCGATCGTGGGGTTGTCGTCGATGGTCAGAACCGTGCGCATGGGCACATTCTGAAGGATTTGGCGGCGCATCGGCAGCTTGGATGCTGCCGGGCGCCGCAGGGTTGCATCAGATCTTCGCTTTTTGCGCGGCGATCCAGCCGTCGATGCGCGCTTCGAGCACATCCAGCGGCAGCGCGCCACCATCCAGGATCGCGTCGTGGAACGCACGGATGTCGAACTTGCCGCCAAGCGCCTGTTTGGCGCGCGCACGCAATTCGAGGATCTTCAGTTCGCCCATCTTGTAGGCCAGCGCCTGTCCCGGCCAGGTGATGTAGCGATCGGTTTCGGCCTGCACGTCGGGCTCGTCCTGGCTCGAATGCGCGTGGAAGTAATCGACCATCTGCTGGCGCGTCCAATGCTTGTAATGCACGCCGGTGTCGAGCACGAGGCGGTCGGCGCGCAGCAGTTCATCGGACAGGCGACCATAGTCGGACAGCGGATCCTTGTAGAAACCGATTTCCTTGCCGAGCTGTTCGGCATACAGCGCCCAGCCTTCGACATACGCGTTGTAGCCCGCGTTCTGGCGGAACGGCGGCAGGTGCGGCAGCGTCTGCGCGATCGAGATCTGCATGTGATGGCCGGGGATTCCCTCGTGGTACGCGGTGGATTCGATGCTCAGCACGCTGCGATTGGCAAAATCGCCGGTGTTGACGAAGATCATCCCGGGCCGCGAACCGTCCGGCGTGCCCGGATGGTATTCGGCGCCGGCCGCTTCCTTCTCGCGAAACGCCTCGACCGGCACCACCTCGACCTTCGTCTTCGGCAACAGCCCGAACAGCTTGGGCAGTTCGGGCTGCATGCCGGCGATGTAGCCGCGGTAGCGTTCGAGGATGTCTTCGCGCGACTTGGCGTGCGTCTTCGGATTGTCCTTGAGCGACGCGCGGAAGCTGGCCAGATCCTTGAAGCCCTGGGCCTTGGCGATCTTCGTCATCTCGCCTTCGATGCGCGCGACTTCCGACAATCCCAGATCGTGGATCTGCTGCGGCGTCTTGTCGGTCGTGGTCATCTGCCTGACGTCGAAGCGATAAATCGCATCGCCGTTCGGCAATGCCCAGATGCCGAAATCGCTGCGCCCGTGCGGCGCGTAGTCCTTGCTCACGAATTCGCCGAGTTTGGCGTAGGCCGGGCGCACGGCGCCGTCGATCGCGGCGAGAATCGCGGCCTTCAGGCGCTTCTGGTCCGCTGCCGATACCGATTTCGGAAAGTGCTTGAGCGGCTCGGCAAACACGCTGTCCATGCCGGCGGGCTTTTCGATCGCGCCGGCCTGTACCGCGACTTTTTCCAGCAGGTATTTC
>JAFEEK010000204.1 GCA_018241165.1 Pseudomonadota bacterium | reverse complement strand
GGCGCGATCTTGTCGCGATTGAAGAATCCGTTCTCCAGCGGAACCTGATCGACCCCACCGCGCATGTCGAACCGGTTACCAGCGTTATTCGTCGGCCACGGTTCCCCGATGAACGCGCTGGAAGATAACGCCTTCACCCGCGGTTGGCGGGATGCGGCGCGGCGAATTCCGAAACCGCGTGCGATCGTGTGCATCTCGGCACACTGGGAAACGCGCGGCGTCGGCATCACCGCGATGCCCGCGCCGGAAACGATCCACGATTTCTACGGCTTTCCCAAGGCGCTGTTCGACGTGCGTTATCCGGCGCCCGGCGACCCGGCGCTCGCGGCGCAAATTGCGCAAATGGTAAAAAGCACCAAAGTACACCCGGTCGCGGAATGGGGCCTGGACCACGGCGCGTGGAGCGTGTTGCGCATCATGTATCCGCAGGCCGACATTCCCGTGCTGCAGCTGAGCCTGGACAGCGCGCAGCCTGGCGCATTCCACTACGCGCTCGGCCGCGAACTCGCACCCTTGCGCGATGACGGCATATTGGTCATGGGCAGCGGCAACATCGTGCACAACCTGCGCCTGTTCGATTTCCACGCCACGCAGCCGGCGGACTGGGCCGCGCGCGCCGACGGGATCATCCGCGCGCGCATCGATTCCGGCGACCACGCGAGCTTGCTTGACTGGAATGCGCTCGGCCCGGAAGTCGCACGCGGCATTCCTACCCCTGAGCACTACCTGCCCCTGCTCTACGTTCTCGCGCTGCGCGGCAACGATGAACCCGTGCGCATCTTCAACACCACCGTGATCAGCGCGATCTCGATGACCTGCGTGCAGGTTGGCTGAGCCTCACAGCTTCACGTTGCGCAGGCGCAACGCGTTCGTCACCACCGACACCGACGACAAACTCATCGCCAGCGCCGCGAACATCGGCGACAGCACGATGCCGAATGCCGGATACAGCACGCCGGCGGCAATCGGCACGCCGATCGCGTTGTAGACGAAAGCGAAGAACAGGTTCTGGTGGATGTTGCGCACGGTGGCCTGCGACAACGCACGCGCACGCACGATCGCGGTCAGTTCGCCCTTCACCAGCGTCACCTGCGCGCTTTCCATGGCGACGTCCGTGCCGGTGCCCATGGCAATGCCGATATCGGCGGCGGCCAGCGCGGGCGCATCGTTGATGCCGTCGCCGGCCATCGCCACCTTGCGGCCTTCGCGCTTGAGTTGCTCGACCGCGGCGGCCTTGTCGGCCGGCGAAACGTCGGCGCGCACTTCGTCGATGAGCAACGCATGCGCAACCGTCCATGCGGTAGTGGAATTGTCGCCCGTCAGCATGACGATGCGCAGGCCCGCCTCGCGCAGGCGCCGGATCGCGTCGCGCGAGGTCGGCTTGATGCGGTCGGCCACAGCGATCAGCGCGGCCAATGCCCCGTCCACGCCGAGAAAAATGACGGTGGCGCCCTGCCCGCGCAGCACATCGGCGCGCGCATGCACGGCGTCGTCCAACTTCGCGCCGGCATCGTCCATCAATTTCGTGTTGCCCAGGGCAACGTCATGGCCTTCGACACGGCCACGCACACCGCGCCCGGTCAACGCAGAAAATTCCGCGGCCTTCGGGATCGCGATGCGGCGTTCGCGCGCGCCCGCGACGACCGCGCGCGCCAGCGGATGCTCGCTCGGCAGTTCCAGCGACGCAGCCAGCGCCAGGGCGCGCGACTCGTCGAAACCGCCGAACGTGTACACGCCCATCAGCGTCGGCTTGCCTTCGGTCAGCGTGCCGGTCTTGTCGACGACGAGCGTATCGATGTCGCGCAGCGACTCGATCGCGGCGGCATCGCGGAACAGCACGCCGGCGCGCGCGCCGCGGCCGGTCGCAACCATGATGGAAATCGGAGTCGCAAGGCCGAGCGCGCACGGACAGGCGATGATGAGTACCGATACCGAGGCAATAAGCGCGTGCGCCAGTTTCGGATCCGGCCCGAACACCGCCCAGGCGACGAACGCGAGCACGGCGACGGCGACCACCGCCGGCACGAACCATGCCGCGGCGCGATCGGCCAGGCGTTGCAACGGCGCCTTCGAACGCTGCGCCTGCGCGACCAGCGCGACGATCTGCGCAAGCAGGGTTTGCGCGCCCACCTTATCCGCACGGATCACCAGCGCGCCATCCTGATTGATCGTGCCGCCGGTCAGCTTTTCGCCAACACTTTTTTCCACCGGCATCGGCTCGCCGGTGAGCATGGATTCGTCCACATGGCTCGCGCCTTCGAGCACTACGGCGTCGGTCGGTACTTTCTCGCCGGGGCGCACGCGCAACGTGTCGCCGACATGCACGTCGGCCAGCGGCACGTCGTGCTCGCTGCCATCGACCGCGATGCGCCGCGCAGTCTTGGGCGCCAATCCCAGCAGCGCCTTGAGCGCGGCACCGGTGCGCCGGCGCGCGCGCAGTTCGAGGAAATCGCCGAGCAGGACCAGGGTGACGATCACCGCGGCGGATTCGAAATACACGCCGACATTGCCGTGCGCGTCGCGGAACGCATCCGGGAACACGCCGGGAACGAGGAAGGCGACGAGGCTGTACAGCCACGCCACGCCGGTGCCGAGCGCGATCAGCGTGTACATGTTAGGCGACCACGGCTTGAGCGAACGCCAGCCGCGCACGAAGAACGCCGCGCCGCCCCACAGCACGACGACCGTTCCAAGGATTGCTTCGAGCCACGCCGCGATGCGATCCCACGGCGCCGGCAGATGCCAGCCGAACAGGTGCGGGCCCATCGCGACCGCGACCACGGGAATCGACAGCGCCAGACAGATGAAGAAACGCCGAGTCAGCGCGCGCAGGTCGCTGTCGTCGTCTTCCAGCGTCGGCATTTCAGGCTCCAGCGCCATACCGCATTTCGGACAGTGGCCCGGCCCGACCTGGCGCACTTCCGGATGCATCGGGCAGGTGTAGATCGTGCCCGCGGGCGGCGGCGCAACAGCGGCCGATTCGCCGCCCAGATAGCGCGCCGGCTCGGCGACGAATTTTTCGCGGCAGCG
>JAFEEK010000203.1 GCA_018241165.1 Pseudomonadota bacterium | reverse complement strand
GAACGACACCACGATGCCGGTGATATAGGTGATCACATGCGGGGTGAAGAAGCGCGGATGTACGGCAGAGAACGCTTCCGGCAGCAGGCCGTCGCGCGACATGGTGAAGAAGATGCGGGTCTGGCCGAACATCATCATCAGGATAACGGACGGCAGCGCGATGACCGCGGCCAGGCCAATCAGGTTGCCTACCACCGGGTGCCCGAGCACGCGCATCACATGTGCCAGCGGTTCGCCGCTGCACACCAACGCCTGCGAATTGAGGCAGGCGGCCGTCATTTCGGGCGTGCCCGGATCCAGCGGCATGCCATTGGCGCCCAGCATCGGCTGCGCGCCGATGGAACCGGCAGCGCCGTAGCCGACCAGCAGGTAGAACACCGTGCAGATCAGCAGCGCGCCGATCAGGCCGATCGGGATATTGCGATTCGGGTTCTTGGTTTCTTCCGCCGCGGTGGACACGGCATCGAAGCCGACGTAAGCGAAGAAGATCGATGCGGCCGCGCCGAGGACGCCGATGCCATTGCTGCCGACCGGGTTGCCCCAACCGCCGGGCAGGAACGGGTGCAGGTTGGCGTTCTTGACGGCGGGTATCGCAATCAGGATGAACACGGCCAGTGCGACGATCTTGATTGCCACCAGCACCGCGTTGACGCGCGCGCTCTTGGACGTGCCGACCACCAGCAGCCAGGTGACGGCGATGCCGATCAGGAACGCGAGCAGGTTGAATCCGCCGCCCGAGAAATAACCGGTTTGCAGCCATGCCGGCAACGCCAGCGAACCCGGTTTGACCAGGCCGAACAGATCGTTGTTGAGCAATCCGTTCATGTATTTGGACCAACCGACGGTGACCGCCGTCGCGCCGATCGCGTATTCGAGCACCAGCGCCCAGCCGACAATCCAGGCGATGAATTCGCCGAACACGCCGTAACTGTAGGTGTAGGCAGAACCCGATACGGGAATCATCGCCGCAAGTTCCGCGTAGGCGAGCGCGGCCAGGCCACAGACGACGGCAGCGATGACGAACGCGAGGATCATGCCGGGACCGGCTTTCTGCGCGGCTTCCGCGGTCAACACGAAGATACCGGTGCCGATCACCGCGCCGATGCCGAGCAAGGTCAACTGGATCGGACCGAGCTGGCGCTTGAGCGATTTCTTTTCGGCGGTTTCGAGAATCTTGTCGAGCGACTTGATGCGCCAGAAAATCATGGTGTCCTCCCCGGACGTTTGATTGCAACGACGGCCGGTAGACCGGCGCAAAACGTCGCTACCATACGCGAGGGGAGTGGATCGGGCAACTGCCGGCAGCAACGGCGACTACTGTGGTTTGGAGACGGTGTCGTACTGCTTGATCAGTGCCTGGAAGCGCGCATCGCCGCGCAGGGACACAAATAGCGGGTTGACGCTCAGGTCGTTGCAGCCGACTGGCAAAGCGGCGCAATTGTGCGGCAGCAGATCCAGCGCGATCTTGTTTTCGCCCAATGCGAGATAGAGCTGGATGATGTCGTACATGGAATATTGATCCAGGTCCTGCCGCCGGCGCAGCGCCTGAATCGTGGCCAATGCCTGCTGGCGCAGCGCGGGATCGTGCACGGATTGATAGGTAAGGCGACCACTGGCGACCAGCGCCCGCGCAAGTTCGGTGTCGGGCTCGGCAAGATCGAAGGCGGACACGGCATCCGTATCGCGATGCAGCAGCGCGTCGGTCATCGCCAGTTCGAACGCGCTGTCGGCGCTGTGTGGGTCGAGTTGCAACATGACGTGAAAAGGTGCCAGCGCCTGTGCGTATTCGCCCAGGTCCAACTCTGCCGTGGCGAGGTTGTTCTGCGCACCGGCATTGTCGGGATCGAGTTGAACGGCTTGCTGGTATTGCTCCAGTCCGGGCTTGAGCGGCAGCACGTTGGCGTAACCCGAATGCGCACCCGCGTTGCTCGGATCAAGCGCCAAAGCCTGCTCGTATTCCACCTTGGCCTTTCCCAAATTGCCATCCGCCTCATCGGCATTACCCAGTTGTACCAGTGCCGCAACATTGCGCGGATCCAGCGCCAACGCCCTGGTTGCTTCCGCACGCACCCTGGGCAGGGCATCCTTGATCGGTAGCGTGGAGAACACCGCCAGGTCGTTCCACGCACGCGCCAGGCCAGCGTGGGCGGCCGCGTAACCGGGATCGATGGCGATGGCGTGTTCCAACAGTTTGCGGGCCTGTTCGATCGGCGCGGCGGTGCGGGCCTTGTCCATCAGCGCGCGCGACTTGAGCACCAGGTCGTGCGCTTGCGGGTTCACGGTGGGCGCGCTACCCAGGCTCGCGAACTTCACCTTGAGCGCGCCTGCGATCGCCGTGGAAATTTCGTCCTGTACCTGGAAGACATTGGCCAGCGAGTCGTCATAATGATTCGCCCACACCTGAAAACCCGTGCGGGTGTTCACCAGTTCCACGATCACACGCACCTGATCCAACTGACGTTGAATCTTTCCCGTCAGCACGTTGGCGACGCCGAGTGTCTTGCCTATCTCGGTAGCCGATTTCCTGCTGTCGCGATAGTGCGCGGCGGTATCCCATGCGATCACGCGCAGGCCTGCATTCTGGCCGAGCGCATTGGTGAGTTCCTCGGTGATGCCGTCGCTGAAGTATTCCTGGCTCGCATCGCCCGACACGTTGGCGAAGGGCAGCACCACGAGCGTGTCGGCGGACGGGTTGAAAGCGGATGCCGTGACCGTCGCCGCCGGCGCATCGCGATGCACGAAGTAGCCAGATGCCAGCAGCACCACCGCAACGATCAATACGCCGATGATGGCAAAATCGAGCTTGCGCCCGGTCGAAAGAGTGATCGATTCGTTCGGTGCCACTTCGGATTCACGCCGGAAACCTTGCGGGGTGAATTCGTAGAACCATGCGAACGCGAGCCAGAATGGGAAACCGATGATGCAGGCGATCACGAATGCGCGCATCGCCCAGTTCGGCGCGTCGAACAGTGGCCCCAGTTGCGCGATGCCTTGCGCCAGCGCCCACACGATCCCGGCATACAACGCGCCGGCGCGCAACACGTTGCGGCGTTGGAGTTCCTTGAGGAATCCGTGCTTGCCCGCCATCTCACGCTCCAACGAATGCCGCAGGGCAAGTTTGCGGCGTTGGGCAAAGCGGCGCAAGACGTGCGATCAGGCGCGGCTGGAGAACTCCCCGGTCAACGTGCTCACCAGGATTTTCTCGCCGACGCGAATGTATTCGGGCACCTGGATTTCGATGCCGGTGTTGAGTTTGGCGGGTTTGGGCCGTTTGGTGGCGCTGGCGCCTTTCAATTCCGGCGCGGTGTCGACGACTTCCAGCGTCACCGATGGCGGCAATTGCAGCGCAACCGGCGCGCCTTCGATCAGTTGCACGTAGCAGCCTTCAAGGCCGTCGGCGATAAAGCCGGCCACGTCGCCGATGGCAGCGGCATCGAGCGTGTATTGGGAATAGTTTTCGGCATCCATGAAGATGAATGCGTCGCCATCCTTGTACGAAAAATTGGCCTCGCGCCGCTCCAGCTCGGTTTCGCGCAGCTCGTCCTCGGCGCGCAGCGATAGATCGAGCTTTTGCGCGCCGGGCACGCTGTACATGATGAAGCGAAACGTGACATTGCCGCCGCGGCCCTGCGGCGAACTGCGTTCGATGTCGCGCACTTGCCAGACGCGGCCATTGTGCTCGACGACGTTGCCTTTCTTGATGTCGGAGGCTTTCAT